>JALSIF010000158.1 GCA_026981635.1 bacterium
CCCTGCCTGCGGGGAGGGGGCTGGGGGGTGGGGTCAGCCTCGGGGAGGGCTCCTTGGGTTATACTCCCCTTGAGATGACCCCGGGACCCAAGAAGCCCTACCAGCCCCTTGAGCCACCGCCCCCTGGTCCCCTGCTGGGGCACCCCGGGGATCCTCTGCGCCAGCGGGTTCCCCTCACCCCCCGCGAGGCCATTGAGCGGGGACGGGAGCTCCTCTCCCGGCTGGGCGGCCTTCAGTTTCCCGAGGAGCCTGCCCTGGGCGACTACCCCGCCTGGCAGCGGGGCCCCACCTCCCCCGCCGGAGAGTGGGACCGCTGGCTGAGGGAGACCCTCAGGCGAATTGAAAAGCTGAACAGTGAGCTAAACAGTGCGGGAGTGCCCTACCGGCTAGTCCCGCAAAGGGTGGAGCTTTCTCCCCGCCTGGAGGAGAGCCGCTTGCTGGTGGAAGTTAAACCCCGTGAGACGCCCTGACGGTCAGCTTCGCCAGTAGGCAAACATCTCCTCCCGTAAGAGGGCGTCAAAGCCCACCGTAATGGGACCGTCCACCGTGGTAAGGCTTGCCTCAAAGCGGTAGAGCTTGCCGCCGGCAACCGGCTTGGCGTCGTTAGCAAGCCCCCACCACTGGGCGCGGTACTCCACCCCGGTCCCCGCCGGAAGCTGCACCTCCCGCTCCCGCTCCACATAGACGGTGTGGAAGGCGTAGTTCCAGATCAGCTTGCCACTGCGGGGATCGCGCACCGCAAAGTCGGTCTCCTGCAGGGTGGGGAAGCGAAGGATTTTAAGCTCGTCGGTCTGGTTGATGACCTGGAAGATGAACCTCACCCAGGGCCTGCCCTTGTCGGGCTTTACGTAGTCCACCTTGAGCCGCAGGGTAAGCCCCCCCTTGCCCTCCTGCTCGGTCTCCCCCAAAGGATAGACCTCCGCCCCCAGGGGCACCGTAGCGGGAGCCTGCCCAACCTGTCCGGTGGCAGTTTCGGTCTCAGTCCCAGTCGGCTTGGCCGGCTTGCCTCCACCTGGGCTGCCCCCCGCTCCCACCACCGGGACGGTCACCTCACCCGGACTGGGCATTTGGCCCTCCCCCTCCCGCTGAACCTCTACCTCAACCTCCTCTTCGCCCGCCGCTGGCTTCTCCTCTCCCTCCGGGGCGGGGGTCTCCAGCCCCTCGTAGGGCCTAAGCTCAACCTCCTCCACCTCGGCCACCTGCTCCTCAGCCTTGGGGGCCTGCGGTGGGGCGCTCACGAAGCGCACCGTCCCCTCCACCGGCGGCGTCAGGGGGGAGTTTCGCCGCACCCAGGCGATGACCACATCCCGCAGGGTCTTGCCGCTGTTTTTGAGCACCTCCCCGTCGGAGAGGGGACGCTTGGTGGCCGGGTCGGTTCGTACCAGCTCGGCCAGCTCCACATAGCCATAGGCCCCGCCCACCAGGCTGTCCACCGTGGCCACCGCATAGAGCTCATCGGCCCTCACCGGCTCCCCGGCCACCTTCAGGTTATAGACCTCGTCGCCGAACACCTCGTAGCTCATCCCCGACACCTGCAGAAAGCCGGGACCGCCGATGTTTCGCACCGAGCGGGCGATCACCCTGCTCAGCACATCCCCCCTTAGGGTCAGCTTCACCACCCGGTCGCCCCCCGGGATCAGCCGATATAGGGTGCCCAGGGTGACCGGCCCGGCCTCAATCTGCCCCCGGATGAGGCCGGCGGGGATCATCCCCGCCTGGGCGTCCACATAGTCCCGCGCCGCCCTTGCCGCCATCACTCCGAGGGGGTTCTCCGCATTCATCAGGTTGGTAGCGGGGACCGCCCGGGGGGCCTCGGCGATCACCTGGGAGAGCTTGAGCTCCACCGACCGCTTGATCTGGGTGACCCGCTCCCTGACCTGGGGAGTCTCCTGCTGGGGGTGCTTGCCGTCCAGGGTGATGAGGCGAAAGTCAAAGTAGCGCAGGCCCACCCCCCCTTCATCCTTATTCTGGTAGGTGAGCTTGAGCTGCCCCACCGCCATGCCGTCCTTGTAGGCCTCAACGATCAAGGTATCGCCCACCTGGTAGGGCTGACTGAGCAGCGCCCCCGATCCTCCCCCCACGATCACATTGATCTCCGGATAGCGGGAGGCAAGCTTCAGGTTCTCGGTCACCCCCAGCTGACTGAGCAGCACGATGATGTCCGTCTTCTCCTTAAGTTCACCGAGCACCCGCCCCAGAGTCTCCTCGGGGTTCTCAAAGGTCACCCCCGAGGTGAGGGCTGGATTGAGGATCTCCGGGGTCATGGGATTTGAAAGGCCAAAGATGCCCACCCGAAGCCCCGCCTTCTTAAGCACCACGTAGGGCCTTCCGATGGGCTGGTTGGTGGTGGTGTCAATCACGTTTGCAGCCACCACGGCGAACTTGGCCCGGGCGATGCGTTCCTTTAGGACCTTTACCCCATAGCGGAACTCCTCCGGGCCCAGGCCCACCGCCTCATAGCCCATCAGGTTCATCAGCTCCACCTCGTAGTAGCCCTGCCCCAGGGTGGAGCTGGCGGTGGGGCCGAAGAAGCCCCCCGCGTCCACCAGCAGCCAGTCAAGGTCCTTGTGGCGGCGCCGCTCGGCGATGAGCCGCGCCCGGGCGTATGCCCCGCCCAGCACCCGCCCGTCAGCGGTGCGCAGGGAAAAGAGCTTCCCGCCGGTGTCGTTGGTGTGAAGGATGACCAGGTTGTGCAGCCCCCCCTCCTGCTGGGCCCCGACGGGGGCAGACCCACCCGGCACGGAGAGGAGCACCACCGCCCAAAGAAGCGATGCGATCCACCAAGGCCGAACCCTGCTCGTCACTCCCTTACCCCTTGCCAAAGGATGTCAGGGGCAAGTCTAACACAGCCCCGCCCCACGGCCGCCCGCACTACAGGCTTCGCCAGAGGGCCTATCTGCCCTGTGGGCGGTAGGACGCACCACCGGGGAAGGAGAACAGATCGGTTGCTGCTTGACCGGCCTGATGCCTAGCCGGAGGGGAGGGGTACCAGGGTGAAGTTCATGATCTGGACGGTGCGCTCGCTGATGAAGAGGTCGCGCACCACCGTCTGGTAGCCCTCCTTGCTCACCGCAATCTGATACTGGCCCTCCTGGATGTCGTTGAGCTTGTAGCTCCCGTCAAGGCCGGTGGTGGTGCTCAGCGAGGTGCCCAGGATCTCCACCCTGGCCTGGTTGATGGGCAGGTTGGTGCCAAACTCGCGCACCACCCCCTGCACCCCGCCGGTGGTCACCCCAACAATGGGCTCCAGCACCAGGTCGCGGATGACCAGCTCGTCAGGGATCAGGTTTACCTCCCCCTGATCGGGCCTGAAACCCGCCTTGCTGCCGGTGACCACGTAGGTCCCCACCGGCAGGTTGTCCACCCGATAGATGCCCTCCGAATCGGACAGCACCGCCGCCACCAGGCCCAGGTTGTCGCTGATGGTGACGGTGGCCTCGGCCAGCGGGGAGGGCGGCTCGGTGGCGGAGCTGAACACGCGCCCGCCCAGGCTTCCAAACAGCCGGTTGGGGGCTACCCGCTCAAACACCCTGACCCGGTCAAGGTCGGCGATGTAGACGGTGCCGGTGAACTCGTCTATGGCCACATCAATGGGGGCGATCAGATTGTTGCCGGTAGTTCCAGGCAGGCCCGAGCCGATGTCGCGCAGGTGGAAGCCGTTTCGGTCAAACACCTGCACTCGCCGGTTGCCTGGATCGGCCACATAGATCTCGCCGGTGCGGTGGTCCACCGCCAGCCCGGCCGGCCCTCCCCCGGCCAGCCGCGGGTCCTCGGGCGGTCCCTGGCCGGCAAACTGGCCGGGAAGCGACCCGATGCCGGTACCGATGATGCTCTGGTAGCCGGTGGGGTTGGAGAAGACCGGAGGGGCCACACTGTACTCAAAGGGAACCGAGGAGATGTCGGTGACGATGCGCGAGCGACCATAGAAATCAAAGCTCAGGTTGAAGTCCTCATAGAAGCTCTCTGTCTCCAGGAACTGCCCCTTGGGGATAGATTCTCCTAGGGCGAAGCGAGAAGCCACCTCTTCGTTGGCTGCTCCCGTCTGGTCCCCAAAGACTCGGTCAAACAATGGTGCAGGGATGGAACCGGGAAACTCATCTCCCGCCTGTGGGCAGGTTACATCGTGTCCGCCACTGGGGACATAGGCTTGATAGAAAGAGTCGCCCCTGAGAAAATCAAAAATGATGATGGCACTCGGCATTACCGGGGGGCTTGCCTGAGTACAGAGGGCTGAGACTCTAGCCCTTGCCACTATCTCTCCATTAGGCATAACTTCAAGCCCATTGAAGGAATTTATTTGGAACCATGCTTGCGCATCAGGTGGACGGGTCGTATTGGGAACCAGCCGACTCTCTCGGAAGAAGTTCCGGGGCAACCTCACAAACTTACCCGCACCCTGATCAGGTCCAATGTTGATGTCGTCGTCCAAGTTGGGAGCAAAGATGGTAATTCCCGGGTTGTCGTCCGGACCCGGCTGTCCCATCACTACTGGATACTCAGGGAAGGGGAAGAAACTACCGTCGGCCAGGGGACTGACCAGGTTGGGCAGCACCTCCACATCCACCAAGGGGGTAATCGGGAGGGCACCCGCCTGCCCCACCAGCACGCCGTCCTTGGTGAAGGCAAAGAGGTTGTTTTCAGTGGCCACATAGACATAGCCCGAGGATACCGCCACCGCCACCACCGGCGACTGGAAGGGGCCAAATTCCCCCGCCGCCCGGAAAATGGCCGGGTCGCTGGGGTCTCCCCCCGGTGGGTTCCTACGCGGGGTCTCCCCCTCCCCTCCGGTTCCACCAGCTCCTCCACCCACCTGGCCAGAGTCGCGGTTATCACCGCCACCCCCGCCACAGCTTGCCATCAGAAGCACACCTAGAAGTAGCGCCAGTCCAAGAAACCAAACCGAGCGTAGTCTCATTTTTACCCTACCCCTGCTCTTCTACTTGCTTCATCTCCCAAGTCTGACAGGTTCTCCTGCCCCAGGGTCATAGGAGGCCGCCACCTCCCCCACCGCCGGGGAAGCCGCCGCCTCCACCACCGCCGGGGAGACCGCCCCCGCCACCACCACCGCCCAGGCCGCCGCCCTGCTCGGGCTGCTGTGGGCGGGTGTTAATGGACAGATTGATCTCCCTCACCGCTCCCGGCCCCAGCAGGAACTCAAAGTCGGTGGGCTGGAACTCACCGCTCACCAGCGCTCCTCCCCCCACCGTCTGGGCAGTAATGGTAATGGTGACCCGCCCAGCAGGTACCACCTGCAGGTAGGTAAAGTCGGGGTTGGTCACCTCACTTCTCTCAAAGCCCATCACCGGCGGAGCACCACCGAAGATGGTGTTGAAGTCCTGCCCGCTGAACCAGTCAGTGCCTGTCACTTCAAAGCTCACCGAGATGGGCACCTCCTCGGTCTGACCACCGCCGAGGGCTCCCCCATCCTGCTGGTCCCCCTGCTGAACGGTGATGGTGGGGGTAAAGCCGATTACCTTGCCAAACACCACTCCCATGGGCACCGGGTGGCCCGCAACCCCCGCCACCACGTCGGTGGGGTAGGCGTAGAAGGTGGACCAGATCTGGCCGTAGTCCCGCATGGGGACCGAGTTGTCGTCCAGGTTGATGCCCTGGGGGATCACGTTGCGGCTGGGGTTGATGAAGCCCACATACTTGGAAACCACCGCATCCCCCCGAAAGACCAGCATCACCTCGTCGTTGAGGTCCATCCCGTTGGGGGTGAAGTTGGCGGTGGTGATGATGAGCGAGTCGCCGAAGTGGCGGAAGGAGCCGTCGGCGATGGTGGGCGGGGCATCAATGTAGATGTATTTGAGGTTGAGGGTGTTGTCCGGGTAGCTCACCAGCTGCCCATCCAGTACGTTTACCGCACCGCTCTCTAAGTTTGCCTGGGTTTGCTGAGCGCCTCCGATCTGTCCTTGGATATCCTGCACAATCTGGGCCAAAATTCCGCTGGTTATCACATCCGGATCATTTACCGTGATAAAGAAGCCCTTTGGATCCTCCGGGTCGGAATACCACTCCTGGAAAGTCCTAAACAGGGCCTGGTCGTTGAACTGCTTGACCGCAATCCACAGGTGGCTGCCGCGCTGGATGGCGCTGGCGATCTGGTCGCGCAGGTTGTCCACCGGGCCGAAGAAGACGTCCACCGTACCGATGGGGTTGCCATTGATGTCGCGGGCGATGACAAAGGTCTGCTGGGTGGCCCGCCGCTTTTCAATGCCGAAGTTGCCCTCGGCAAACATCTGGTTGAACTCGGTGGCAAAGGCCTGGGCCACCTGGGTGTTTCGGATGATCACCACGTCGCCGATGTGGCGGTCCACCCCCTCGGTGGAAAAGTCGTAGTTGCCAGTGATCACTACCGCGTTGTCAATCACCACGAAGCGGCTGTGCATCAGCCGGGGAAAGCCGTCCTTATCGGTATGGACGTTGATGCCCGCATTGATCAGCTGGAGGTAGAAGGGTCGGTAGGCGGGGTCCTCAAAATAGGCTTTCTCCGTCACCACCCTGACCCTCACCCGGCCCGCCAGCGAGACCAGCAGGTCCACCAGCTCCTGCCGGTTGATGCGCATCACCGCAAGGTCAATGCTTGACTGGGCGGTGGAGAGCTCGGCCAGCACCGGGTCTATATCCAGCCGGTTGTCGGAGAAGTTGCGGTTGCGAAACTGGACGTCCACCATGGCAAACTCCACGTTGGGTGCCTGGTCGTCACCGGGCACCTGCGGAGCCGCACTGCCAGTCTGCTCCCCCGGCGGGATATTGGGCAGGTCATCACTCACCTGACCAGCCCCGCCCCCGCCGCCGCCACATGAGAGGAGCAGCAACGAAAGGACGATCCCCATGAGGACTAGAAGGAAAGTTGACCTAGGGGTTCGCATCTCACATTCTCCCATCAGTTTCCTACCCGGGTAGGCGTCCTGCCCCCTTCCAGCCGGACCGCGTGCAAGCACTCCGTTTCCCCTATACTCCCAGTGAGGCATGCACCATTCCCCCGGCGGGGGAAAGCTGCCCTTTTCCAGCCTGGATGGGGAGCCGTGGCATTATACCCCTTCCGCTCGCCAGCCCAAACCAAATCCTAGCCTGTCGCCCCACTCTCCAGCTCCCTCAGGTAGGCCCCGACCTCATCCTCCACCCGGGGGAAGGGCCCAAGCTCTACCTCCGTCCGGCTGATGTCCAGGACCGAATAGTTTGGACGCTCGGCGGGCCGGTTTAGTTCCCGGCTGGTGATGGGGACCACCAGCTCCGGGTCGGCGCCGGAAAGCCCAGCAATCAGCCTGCCGTAGCCAAACCAGCTCCGCTCCCCCCGAAGTCCCACCTGCCAGACTCCACGCCTCCCCCGCCAGGCCAGCTCCACGCTCGCCCAGGCCGCCACCCGCGCGCTGGTCAGCCGGGTGGTCTGGTCGTCCACGATCCTCACCACCTCCCCCGCCCTGAGCCGCTCCCAGACGGTGCGCACAAAGTTTTTCCCCGCCCCAAACAGTCCGCTCAGGCGGATGATTAGGCAGCCCGGGTCAGCCGCTTTAGCCGCCAGCTCGCCGATGAGCTTGCTGAGCCCATAGACCGACAGGGGGCTGGGGTCGACCTCGGGGGGAATGGGCTCGCGGTGGCCGTGGCCAAAGACATAGTCGGTGGAGAAGAAGACCAGCCGTCCCCCCGCCTGCGCCACCGCTTGGGCCACCACCCCGGGTGCCACCCCGTTTACCCGCACCGCCAGCCGCTGCTCCCCTTCGGCCCGGTCAACGTTGGTGAATGCGGCGGTGAGAAAGACCACCGTCCCCGGCCCCACCAGACCGGCCAGCCGCTCCGGTATCCGCTCAGGTTCGGCGAGCTCCAGGGCCGAGCGCTCCACCACCAGACAGGAGATCCGGCGCCCCATCAGCTCCCCCTCCAGCGCCCGGCCAAGCTGCCCGTAGCCGATTACCAGCGCCCGCTCCATCGGCCCTAGCCTATCAGCCTCCCTCGCCAGGTAGAATGGAATCCCCCCCGTGGGGAGCCCGGCACCTGCGAGGCGGACGCCCCGAACCCCGCCAGGCCCGGAAGGGAGCAACGGTAAGGGGAGGGTCGCCTGCCAGGAGCGCCGGGCTTTTTTGATGAAAAAAGCGGGGGCGGGGAGAACCCCCGCCCCCGGGAGAGGGCTAGCCCCGCCGGGACGGCCTCACATGGGCATGTCGCCCTCCCGCGGCTCAAGGGGGATTTCCTTGATCAGGTCTGCCCCCTGGACGCTCACCATCTCGTGGAAGGGAACGAAGCCAAACTTGGCTCCGTTGAGCATCCACTGGCCCTCGGTCACATAGACCACGTAGCGGCCGTCCCGGAGGGAGCGGTAGACGTGTAGCGGGTCGTCAAAGAAGGGCACGCCGGGACCGGCACTGCCACCTCCGCCACCGCCGCCAAAGTCCCCCCCCACGGAGGGGTCAGGGTCACCGATCCACACGTTGGCCTCAGCGATGGGCTGGTCGGTGCCTGCCACCACCACCCTTCCGGTGATGGCGAAGAAGACCGGTCCATTCTCCAACCGCGGCTCAAGCTCCACCGCCAGGTCGGTGTCCTCGGAGACCTCCACCTGCTGGTGGTAGGGCTGGTAGTTGGGGTGAAACACGGTCAGGTTCCAGACGCCGGGGAAGACCTTGAGGTCAAAGGTGCCGTCCTCCCGGGTGATGTCCCTGACCAGGGCGGCGATCTCCGGGCAGGGCTGATCGGGCAGGCAGTTGGGACTACCCACCGCCCGCACCCTAGCAAAGGACACCGGCTCACCGGTGGTGCTGTCCACCACCCGGCCGGTCAGGTGGAGGGGCTCGGGGGGCTGGATGGTGCGCGGCTCCATCTCAAAGTCAAACTGAGTCTCGCCGCGGATCACCAGCTGGTGCCGGAAGCGCTGATAGCGGGGGTGGACCGCATTGAGCACCCACTCGCCGGGGTGGATCACCCGCATCTCATAAAAGCCCTCCCGGTCGGTGATGGCCTCGCCCCCTACCACCGCCGGGTGGGCCAGGCCGTCGTCGGGATAGGTGAGCCACAGCTCGGCCCCGGCGATGGGCTCACCGGTCTCGCTGTCACGCACCTGCCCCTTGAGCACGGTGGGCTCGGGCTCCACCTCGCGAGGCTCCAGCACCACCCGGAAGAACTTGCTCTCCCCCGCCTCAAGCAGGAAGGTCTCCTCGTGGGGCCTGAATCCCCGGTGGGTCACCACCAGTGCCCAGCGCCCCGCCGGCACCCGGGGGAAGAGGAAGTGGCCGTCAGGTCCCGTCTCGGTGGAGAGGCCGGGGATGTCGGGGGGCAGCGGACCACCCGGTATGCCCGGCGCACTGTCGCCGGCACCACCGGAGCCGCCCGCGCCGGGAGGCGGTGCCGCCTGGGCCACCTGGCGCCGCACCGGCATGTCGTCCCGCCCCAGCGGGATCAGGTGGACGCTGGCTCCCTCCAGCGGCTGGGGCTCGGCGCTGTCCGGCGTGCGAGCAAGCACGACGCCCGCCACCTGGCCCACCTGGGGCTCAAACATCTTGAGCAGGACCTCGTTGAGCCCCACCTCCACCTTGACCAGTTCGGGCACCCCGATCAGGCCCGGCTTGTGGGCCATGGCCAGGTAGATGCCCACCGGCAGGCGCAGGTGGAAGTTGCCGTTCTCGTCGCTTTGGGTCTCAAAGATGAAGTCCGCCCACGGCTTGGGCCTGCCCTGCTCGTCCCAGGGGTCCTCCCCACCGGGGAAGGCGGTTCCGCCCTCGTCGGAGGGCCCCATGGGGAAGCCCTCGCCGCCACCGCCCGGGCTTGAACCGCTCTCCGGCGGCAGACTGGGTCCGCTAGGGCCTCCTGGTCTAGGGGTCAGAAGTACAAAGAAAACGCGGGCACGGGCAACACCGTTGCCGTCGTTTACCCTAACAACCTTGCCCCTCACAAAGCCGAGATCTACCGGTTCCAGAGAGAAGTTTTGCTCTACCCTTTCCCTGTCTAGACGGATGGTAGCTCGGGCCGGTCGGTAGCCCTCTTTAGTCACATAAAGGTCCGCCGCTACCCCTTCAACGTTCTCAAACCGGTAGTTGCCTTGGGCGTCGGTACGCGTAATACGGTAGAAGCGTGGATGGGAAGGACGGGAAGGCAAACTGCTGCCCTCCCCATCGTTTGCACCGCTATAACCCCTTACGGGAGCTTCCGGACTGACTGCTCCCTTTCCACGGGCGTCTGGACGACCATAGCGGGGATCATCGGGCCGGCGCTCAAACTCCCCAGCACCTGCGACATCCTCAGTCATCTGACCATTGGCTGCTGCCATTGGTTCAGGAGCCTTGCGGAAGATGAATAGCTCAACCAAAGCGCCTGCCACCGGCTCGCCGGTAGCCCGGTCGGTGACCTTCCCCACTATGGTGGTACCGATATCAGGCGGACCACCCGATCCCACCGGCCGCAGGATGAAGTCCTTGGTAAGAACCCCCTCCTCAGGCACCGTCACATTGGCCAGAGCCGGACGGTAGCCCCGCTTGGAAGCAATCATCAGGGCCTTACCAGCGGGAGGGTTGAGGAATGAATAGCTACCATCTTCTTCCGTGATTTCCAGGAAAACTGCCCCCGTACCACTAACCAGGATTACCTTAGCACCGGCTAGGGGGATCACCATGTCACCCTCCTCAAGGGCAAATACGGTTCCCCTCACTTCCCTTACGGGAGGTTGAGGAACCGGATCATCTCCAGGAAGTCCAGCCCCAAAGCTAAAGCCGGTCTGACCACCTTGGCCTGCCCCGGCCGAGATCTCCCGCTCGGCCAGGGGAATGAGACTGCCGCTCTCGTCGCGCAGGGCCACTCCGATGCGCTGGGCCTGGGTGAGACGGTTCCTTTCTATCTCAAAGAAGCCGTTCTCGTCGGTGACGATGCCGGTGTCCTCCCCATCCAGCAGAACCACCATCCCGGCCAAGGGCTGACCGCTGGCGTCGGTGAGGCTGGCGGTGAGGCGCTCACCCCCTGTTCCCGGCGAACCTCCGGTGGGGCCCGCCACTCCTCCGCCCCCGCCGCAGGCGGCCAGGGCAAGCATGAGGACCAGCACAAGGACCCCGCTTGCTAGCCTTGTCCTTCCTCTCATCGCTGACACCTCCTTATTTCTCTCCTTGGCAAGCCAGGCCTGCCCGCTTACCAGGGGCAACATACCCCCGCCCTCTGCGGATGACCAGTCCCAATTGGGGCCGATTTTGAGTGAGCCAATTGGAGCTGCGGGGAGGCGGAAAAATTGGCTCCCCCCTTCCATACCCCCCCTAGGGGGCGAGGGGAAAGCGCACCAGCACCGGAAGCTCAGGCAGAAGTGGGTTGAACTCGCCGCGCTTTATCAGGGTGGGAAGACCCGGCCCGGAGACCTCCACCAGGAATAGCTCGGGCAGCCCCTCAACCGGCAGCCGCGCGATGCCCAGCTGGTTGGTCTCGCCCTGGGCAAGCTGGTTCCTCTCCAGGTCCATCACCCTGACCGTTGCCCCCACCACCTTCTGGTTGCCCTGCTCGGTCACCCTAAACACCTCAACCTCCACCACCGGCGTGGTGGCGGGGGTGCCGAAGCTGAGGGTGAGCTCAAGCTCCCGGCTCTCCCCCGGTGCCAGTCGCAGGGTGGTAAGCAGGGTCTGGTGGAAGAGGGAGCGCACCCTAATGAGCAGCTCCCGGCCGGTGGGCACCTGGGAGAAGCGGAAGGTACCCCCTTCGCCGGCTAGGGTCTCCGCCACCACATCAAATAGCCCCCCTGGTTTGCGCCGAGCAAACAGGCTCACCTGGGCGGAGGGGAGGGTCCCGATGGCATCCCGCACCACCCCCGAAACGGTGCCGTCCCTAGGCATGGGCGGAAAGATTCTCTCCGGCTCCAGGAGAAAGCTGACCTCGCTGATGGCCGCCTCTCCCAGTTCCACCACCTGGGCCTGGGAACGAAAGCCGGGCATAAATGCCACCACCTCCACCTGGTCCGGTTGCCCCGCCCCCACCGGCAGGAAGACCTGGTAGCCCCCGTCCGCCCCGGTCTGGGCCACCGAGAGTACTTGCCCTGCCAGGCTCCTCACCTGCACCACTACATTGACCCCCGGCCTGACCCCTCCCCCCTCCACTACGTTTACCGCACCGTGGATCAGCGCCAGGGCCGAGCCGCCGGCCAGGTTGAGGGTGATCAGCGGGTTGAGCCGCGCCCTCACCACCACCGGACGCATCACCTCCTGCCCGCCGGCGCTCACCCGGAGCAGAAAGACCCCCGCCGGTGGCTCCGGGATGACGAAGGTGCCATCAGCTCCGCTCTGGACCGTGGCCACCACCTCCTCCCCCCGGAGCAGCTCCACCAGGGCCCCCGCCACCGGCTGGCCCGCTCCGTCCACCACCACGCCGCGAAGCTCCCCCACCGCTACCGGCCCCAGGGCCAGGCTGAACTGGACCGTCTGCCCCTCCCCCACCGTCACCGGCAGGCTCGCCCCCAGGGTGCCCTGGTCAGTCTCCACCAGCGCCTCCAACACCCCCAGGCCGCTGGGGACGGTGAGGCTGAATGTACCATCGGCGGAAAGCTCCTCTTCCAGGTTGGGCAGGGTCTCCTCTTCGCTAAGCCTTGCGATGAAGCGCACCCTGCCCCCCCTAAACTGGCCGGCAAAGCTGAGCTCGCCCGCCACCTCCCCTTGGGCCAGGCGGGTGAGCATAAAGTCGTGCTGGATCTCCTCGGTGATCACCGAGACCTCCCTCACCTCGGGCAGGTACCCGGCCATAAATGCCCCCAGCATCAGGGTGTCGGAGCGGATGTCGCCCACCATCTTGTAGTTCCCCTGTTGGTCGGTGAAGGCCCGCTGGAAGAAGCCCCGCTGGTCAAAGAGGACCACCTCGGCCCCCGCCAGGGGCGAGCCCTCCTGGTCCATCACCCGGCCGGTGAAGCGGTGGACCTCAAAGAAGCGCGGGTCGCTGCGGTCTATCCCCTCCGGCTCGCCGATCTCGCAAAGGTTGCTGACCAGGGTGGTGTTCTCCGGCTCCCCGCTCACCTCCACCGGGAAGCTTGCGATGGACACCCCGTCCCTTACCAGCTCAATCAGGTGGGAGCCAGGGGGAAGGTCGGGGATGAAAAAGACCCCCTCCTCGTCGGTCTTCGCCACGATGGGCTCGCCGTCCACCACGATCTCGTAGTCGGCCACCGGCTCCCCCTCCCGGGAGACCACCACGGCAGCAAATTCCCCTGGCTCGTCGGCCAAACTGGGAGGCGTAGCACTGGGGTGGGGTGGAACATCCAGAGCACCTTCGGGCAGGGGAGGCGGGACCACCACTTGGCCCGGCGGCCCCTCCGGCTTGCCCCGGCCACTGCCCCCACAGGAGGTAACTACCAGCCCTATGAGGGCAACAAGCACGAACCATAAATACAAAAGGCATGGTTTTTCCCAGACTTTCATCTTTACTCTCGCCATCATTTTTGCACCCCCACATCTATGGACTAGGCACTCACCTCCCTCACCAGCCTCCTGAGCACCTTGCCCAGCCGCCTGGTCCCCTCGGCCAGCTCATCCATGGGCAGGCGGCCGAAGCTCAGTCTGAACCCCCCGATGGGCCGGTAGCCCGGGGTGAAGAAGCTGGAGGGAGGCACCACCACCCGTTCGGCCCGCGCCGTCATGATCACCTCCTCCTCCTTGAGGCTCTCCGGCAGCCTCACCCAAACGGTAAGCCCTCCCTCCGGGTAGCTCACCTCCACCTCAGGGGGGAAATGCTTCTCCACCATCTCCAGGAAGGCGTCCCGCCGCCTCTTGTACTCCCGGTGCATCTTCCTGAGGTGCTTCTCCAGATAGCCCCGGCGCACAAACTCCCAGAAGCTGGCCTGGATGAGCAGGCTGGGCCCCGGCTCCAGACAGCGCTTCACCCTAAGCACCGCGTCGGTGAGCGCCTTGGGAAAGACCAGGTAGCCCACATTAAACCCAACCGAGAGCACCTTGCTGAAGCTCCCCGCCAGAAAGATGTAGCCCCCGGTATCGTCGGCCTTTAAGGGGTAGAAGTGGCGCCCGTTCAGCTTCACCATCCTCAGGGTGTCGTCCTCCAGCAGGGGGACCCGGTAGCGGGAGAGTAGCTCCAAAAGCCCTGCCCGCCGCTTGCCGCTCAGGCACCCCCCGGTGGGGTTGTGGAAGTTGGGCTGAAGATATAGGTAGCTCACCTCACGGCGGCGAAGGATCTCTTCCAGCCTCTCCAGCACCACCCCGTCCCCGTCCACCGGGCAGGTGTAGACCGGAACCCCACTTACGGTGATGAAGTTGACAAACTGCTGGTAGGTGGGGACCTCACACACCACCCCCCCGGGCCTAAGCATGGTCATCAGGAAGTGGACCAGCTCCAGGGCGTGCTGGAAGCGGGTCACGATGCATAGGTCGTTTTGGGAAAAGTCCACCCCCTCCCTCTCCAGCTCCCTTCTCAACCACTCCAGGAGGGGCTCGTGTCCCTGCAGGGGGTTTAGCCTGAGCACCGCGGGCCCAAAGTTTGACAGCTGATAGCGCACCACCTCCAGCACCCGCTCCACCGGGACGGTGGAGGAGTCCACCAGGGCGGAGGTGAAGTTGACCATCCCGCGAAACCTGTCCGGTCTGGCAAGCTCCACCAGGGTGAGGTAGGCAGAGTGGTCCTGCTCGTAGCGTTCCCAGTCCATCGGGGTGAGAGAAACCTGGCCAGCGGGAAAGTAAGCCCGCAGCTTCTTCGGTCGATCGGGCCGCCTGACCTCAGCCCTCCGGCGGGAAAACTCGGGGTTGACGAAGCTCCCCCGCCCCACGTGGGAGACCAGCACCCCCTCCTCCCTCAGCAGCTCGTAGGCCCGCTTGACCACCAGGCGGCTCACCCCCAGCCACTCGGCCAGCTCCCGGGTGGAGGGAAGCCGCTCCCCCGGCTCCAGGATGCCCGCCTCCACCTGCAGCCGGATCTGCTCGGCAATCTGCCGGTAGAGGGGCTCGTGGCTCTCCCGGTTTATCTCAATGCGCACCGGCTCTCACCGCCAGGGTAGGTGTGGGCTCTCCGCTCAAGCCTAACCGGGCCCGCTCCCCCCATCGCCACCCATCATACCCAATTCTGAAGCTCCATTACTCAGAAATTGGGCTAGGTGAAAAAGGTTAGGGGGCGGGAAGGGAACCGCCCCCCGAGCTAGTCCCAGTGCCGGCCTCCTCTACTCGGTCACCACATCAATCTGGGCGCGCTGGAAGCTGCCCGAGTAGTCAATGTTTATCGCCTTCCACTCGGTGAAGATCTCAAGCACGGTGAGGCTTGCCTCCCGGTGGCCGTTACCGGTGTCCTTTACCCCGCCGAAGGGCATGTGGCTCTCGGCCCCGATGGTGGGAGCGTTGACGTAGACCAGCCCGGTCTCCACCTCGTTCAGGAAGACGAAGGCCTTGCGCAGGTCGCGGGTGTAGATGGAGGCGGAAAGGCCATAGGTGGTCCGGTTGGCCAGGGCGATGGCCTCCTCCAGGTCAGCAAAGCTTGCCACCGCCAGCACCGGCCCAAACACCTCCTCCCGCCAGATGGTGTGCTCGGGGGTCACCCCCACAAAGACGGTGGGCTCAATGAAGTAGCCCTTGGCATACTCCCCCTCGGTGAGCTGGCGGCCGCCGATTACCGGCTCAAGGCCCTCCTCCCGCGCCTTCTCAAGGTATCCCAGGATGCGCTCAAGCTGCCTTTGGTTGATGATGGGCCCGACGTTTATGTCCTCTTCCCCAAGCCCGTTTCCCACCTTGAGCTCCCTCACCCGGCCAAGGAAGCGCTCCATGAAGGCGTCCATGATCCCCTCCTGGAGCAAAAGCCGGCTGGTTGCGGTGCAGCGCTGGCCGCTGGTGCCGAAGGCCCCCCACAGGGCCCCGTCCACCGCAAGCTCCAGGTCGGCGTCCTCCATCACCACCTGCACGTTCTTCCCCCCCATCTCCAGGGAGTGCTTCTTCAGGTGGCGGCCGCACTTCTCGCTGATGATTCGGCCCACCTCACAGCTTCCGGTAAAGCTCACCAGCCTCACCCGGGGATCGGTGATCAGCGCATCGGAGATGGGGGCACCGTCCCCGTGGACCAGGTTGATCACCCCCGGCGGCACCCCCGCCTCAGTAAAGATCCTCACCAGCCGGTCGGCCGACAGGGGAACGTCCTCGGCTGGCTTGAAGACCACCGCATTGCCGCAGATCAGGGCGGGGAAGATCTTCCAGGCAGGTATGGCGGTGGGGAAGTTCCACGGGGTGATCAGGGTGCACACCCCCACCGGCGCCCGGTAGGTCATGTTCCACTTGTCCCGAAGCTCGCTCGGGGTGGTAAAGCCGTAGAGCCGCCGCCCCTCCCCCGCCATCCAGTAGCCGGTATCTATCGCCTCCTGCACGTCCCCCCGGGTCTCCACCAGGGGCTTGCCCATCTCCCGGGTCTGGATGCGGGCCAGCTCCTCCTTCTGCTCCTCAATCATCCGGCAGGCCCGCCGAAGGATGTTTCCCCGGATGGGGGCGGGGACCCTGCGCCACTCATGGAAGGCCCGCTCGGCCGCCTCCACCGCTTTGGCCACGTCCTCCGGGGTGGACTGGCGGAAGGTGCAGATCAGGTCCTCGGTGTCGGCCGGGTTGCGGTTCTCCAGCACCTCCCCCGAACCTTCCACCCACTGGCCGCCGATGTAGTTTTTAAGCATCTCCACTGCCATCTTCCATCACCCGTCTGAGTATAGGAGCTTGCCCCACTGGCTCCCCCAAAAAGAGAACCAATCGGCCGGGGGAGAGTCTCACCCTCAAGGGGGCATAATCTATCCGCTGGAGGTAGAGCGGGAGAATGGAGGCGAGAGGATTTCTAGCCCAGGTTGAGAAGGTCAGGGAACTTCTCCTTCAGGGGAAGTACGACGACGCCAGGGACAGCTGCTCCCAACTGAACCGCGAGCTGGGCGACACCTGCGGAAGCTCCTGCCGGCTGGTGGAGATCCTCACCCTGCGCCACCAGTTCACCCCTCCCCTCACCCCCGACGCGGCCATGAGGGAGCTAGCCCTGGTGGACTCCCTCACCGGGGGACCGGAGGGCTGGTCCACCCTCACCGGTACCCCCGCCGCCGGTCGCCTCCACCTGCTCCGGGCCAGCCTGCTCACCTCCATGGGACGGCTGGAGGAGGCTGAGGAGGAGCTCCACCGGGCCACCGACGAGAGCCTGGCCGCCGACGACCTGCCCACCTACGTCGCCACCCAGCTCAAGCTGGCCCACCTCCAGTTTGCCGCTCACCGGCAGACCAGCGCCCTGAACCTGCTCCACACCGCCCGCAGCCAACTTCCCAGGCTGACCACCAGCCGCCGCCTGCCCCTCCACGCAACCCTCCTCCTCATCCACTCCCAGGCCATTGACCCCTTCCAGGGGGAGGAGGAGCTTGAGAAGCTGACCCTCCAAGTGCGGGCTCGGAAATACAATGGCCTCCTGCCCTACCTGCGCCTGGTCCGGGCCACCCTGGCCCTCACCCGGTTTGACTTCCAGCTGGCGGCCGAGCACTCCGACCCCGACCGCCTCCACCTCACCGAACACCCCGACCGTGCCCACCTGGCCCAGATCTCCGCCGCCATGGGCGCCTTTCTGGCCTTCCACCGCTGCGAGCCCGAGGAGTCCGACCGCCTCCTCGCCGAGGCCCAGCGGCTCTCCCGCCTCAGCCCACCCCTGCCCGGCACCCGGATGCTGCTCCTCTACACCCGCGCCATGGGGCTGGTGGAGCAGGGCCGCCCCGACCAGGCCCGCCAGCTCGTACTCCAGCACCTGAGGCCCCGCTGGCATGACGCCACCCACGTGCTTAACACCCTCCTCCTGATCATCGCCGCCCGGGTGGAGCTGGCCAGCCAGAACGACCCCTCCGCCCACCGCTACCTGGACCTGGCCAGCTACCAGGTGCGCCTCTCCCGCCACCCGGTGCTCATGGCCAGCATTGAGCTGATCAGGGCCGAGCTGGAGCTGCGCCGCAACTACCACCTGAGCGCCAAGCAGCACCTCATCGCCTGCCGCCGCCTCTGCCGGGAGGCCGGCATCCGCTACCACCTCCCCGCCCGGGCCAGCCTGGTGGAGGCGGAGATCGCCCGGCGTAACGAACACTCCCTCAACCTCAGCCGCTGCCTCAGCCTGGCCGAGGCCCACCTCCAGCCCGAGGCCGACCGGCGCACCGCCGAGGAGTTTGAGCGCCTGGCGGCAGAGCTTGCCCGCCTGACCCAGCCCAAGATCGTCTAGCCTTCCCCCCCGCCTTCGTCCCCTTCCCCTTCCCCCCGCCTGCTTTCAGCCTCTCCGGGAAAGAGGCTCTCCTCC
>JALSIF010000159.1 GCA_026981635.1 bacterium
CACCACATTCAAACGGTGAGGGGATTTGGCTACCGCTTCAGCCCCTGACCCCGAGGAAGCACATATCTCTTAAATTCTTCTTCAGTCATCGCTCCAATTATCACCCTTTCAACTAGCCCTTCATTACTGATTACAACCGAAGTAGGGACTGCCCGAACCCGATAACGCCTAAAAACATCATCGTCCTTATCAATAGTAACAATAAACTCCATCCCAATTGATTCTTTCATTCTTCTTACTTCTTCTTCCGGACTTCTTGAGTCAGCGATAGCAATGATTTCAAATAGCTCCCCTCCCCCCTCTTCCTTATAGACTTTGGCAAACATTGGCATCTCCTCCCGACAGGGCGGGCACCAACTACCCCAAAGGTTAATTAGAACCCTGGTGCCTTTGAAGGCAGAAAGGAGCCCCTTCCTTCCCTCCAAGTCAACGAACTGAATATCAGGGGGAGGATACCCTTCCCTGGCTAGGAGTTGGGTACCCTCCACAATATCAGCTTCTAGGTCCTCAAGCTCAACTAGGCTTGCCCCGGGCAGACCCCCCTCCTCATTCATCCAGAACACCGCCCAGGGGTTAATTTCGGGAAAGAGCAGGAATAAAACCAGGGAGGCCAAGAAAGTTATTCCCACCCCGAGCGCAACAACCCTCGCTTGTCTGAGTTGCTTCCTCCTGATAAGCTCCTCAAAGTTGCCCTCCCCCTTCAGGGTGGAGCCACCGGCTAGCTGTTCGCTCTCATTCACACTCTGCTGATCCCTCCACTACCAAGCTCTTCCCTCATCACCCAATGGAGTCAGCCTAGCAGGAAGTAGCAAGTATTGTAGACCCAGTATCTCATTAGAGGGCACTCTTAACCCCACCCTCGCCACCGAGCTCCTCCTCGGGAATGGTTACTGTATCACCGGGCCTCACGGTGGGTGGGGGCTCACGTAGAAAGTCATGCTCATCGGCCCCCGGACCAAAGTACCAGCGCAGGTCGTCCATGGTTAGGGGACCAATGAAGATGTCGTCAATTACCCCCTCGCGGTTGATGATGAAAGTGGTAGGAAAGGAGTTGGCTCCGTACAGGGCTAGTACGTCCCGGTCCAGGTCGTAGAGGATGGGGAAGGGAAGCTGATACTTCTCCACGAACTCCCTTACCTGTTCTTCGGTACTCTCCTCACTGGTGGAGACGGCCAAGATCTCAAAGTCATACTGATCCTTGTAGCGCAGGTAGTAGCGCCGCAGGCGGGGAAGTTCCTCCACGCAGGGTGGACACCAGAAGGCCCAGAAGTTGATCAGCACCCGCTTGCCCCGAAGGTCGCTCAGCCGGCCCCGGTTTCCTTCCAAATCCACGTACTCAAAATCGGGTGCTATGGCCCCCCTGATTGGCGCCACAATGGGCTCAACCTCCAGCTCAGCCTCCCACTCCAGCCTAGCCTCGGGGACCGATGAAGAAGTACCCTCTCCCATCTCCATAACTTCACTGGCACCCAGACGTTTTCCCAAGGTTAAGCCCCCGGTAAAAATGACCACCACAAGGAAAGCTATCCCGAGTGCTAGCCAGCCACCATAACCCTGAACCTCTGTTCCCTTCTCAGCCATGGTTCCTGCTCCTCGGACGGGTTTATCCTAACCCTCAGGCAGTATTATCTCATCCTCCCAGGGCAGCTTGGGCCGCTCCCTGGCCCCGGGGGGTGAAGATGGCGGGCGGCGGGGACGGCGCTTTCTGGCCGAGGAATCCTGCTCCTCCTTGTACTCGCCGAAGAAGTCCATGAACTCAAGCGACTCATCCACCTCAATCTGGTTGAGCACCTCCTTGACCCCCTCGGTGGCCCGGGCAAGCTCTTCCGCCTTCTCCTTCATCTTCTCCCGCGCCACCACCCCGGAGAGGATCACCCTGCCCCGGTGGACCTCAACCTTCAGCTTGAACTGGGCGAGGATGGGGTCGGCCCGGAGGGCAGTGATGATGGCCGCCTGGATGGCCCGGTCCTTGGCAATGAGCGCCTCCTTAAGCCCCGGCACCGGCGCACTGGACTGGACCACCTTCTGCTGGGTGGGGGTGACCCCGCAGGTGGAGGCGGTGATAGCGAGATAGACCAGGGAGATAAGCGCCAGTAAGCCCGCTCTTCTGCCCCTCGCCATCATCTCAACTTTAGCCTACCTTCCCAGGTAGCGGTCAATGAAACTTCTCAGCTTGGCCTCGTCAGCCGAGCCGGTCTGCATCACCCGCCCATCGGAAAAGACGGTAATCCTCACCCCCGGTTCAGGCTCCACCATGACAAACTTCTCCCTCACCAGGGGGGAAAGCCCCGACTGGGCAAGCCGCTCCCCCAGCGGGGGAAGCTCCAGCTGCCCGCCCAGCCTAACCTGCACCGCCTCGCTCCCACAGAGGACCACCTGGTCCTCCGATCCCCGGCCCTGCAGGAACTCAAACTCACCCCTCCCGCAGGCCGGGCAGTCGGGGTCGCGGGGAAGCTCCACCGACCCGATGCGCAACCGCTCCAGGTCAAACCGGAAGATGGTGCCCGGCCTGGGGTCCTCCCCCAGCAGAATGCGCAGGGCAAGCTCCCCCACCATTGCCCCCGCCACCATCACCGCCTGGGGCGCCACCCCATAGACATCACAGGTGCGGGTGGTCCCCGGGGGTGGCGGCTCGCGAAGGTAGCAGCGCAGACATGCCCCCGCTCCCGGCACGATGGCCATGGCCACCGCCTCCCCCTCCACCGCTCCCCCATAGACCCAGGGCACACCACCCTTTACCGCATAGTCGTTGAGCAAGAAGCGGGTGGGGAAGTTGTCCAGCCCGTCCACGATCAGGTCCACCCCGGAAAGAAGCTCACCAATGTTTCGGT
>JALSIF010000160.1 GCA_026981635.1 bacterium
GCTTCTGGCAGCCCTTCTTCCTCAGCGCCTCCCGCCGGGGCCTCATCTCCTACGACCGCCGCCGGCGCGAGCTGATCCACTTCTATCCCGACGGCAACCTGATTGAGAGCACCTCCCTCACCTGCCCGGGGGAGAAGCTCCCCCTGGACGCCACCTCCACCGAGAGCGCCACCCTAGTCCTCTGCCCCGACCGGGTGCTGAGGCGAGGGCAGGGGGAGGACGCTTTCCAGGCCGCCTGGACCCTGCCCGGCGAGAGCAGCGCGGCCCGCCTGCTCACGGGAGGAGATTCCCCCCTGGTGGTCCAGCTTGACCGCCACCGCCTGATCCTGCTTAAAGGGGAAGGCAGGAGCGAGGAGCTTTCCCTGCCCGAGGTGCTGGACGAGCTTCGCCTGCTGGACGCCGCCCTCAGTAAGCGGGGGGTGGTGCTCCTTGCCACCCGCCCCGGCCCAAGGCCCAGGGCCTACCTCCTGCTCATTGCCCCTCGCCAGGGTGAGGCGGTGCTAATATCGCCCCTCTTTGCCCTGCCGGTGGAGGACCCCCGCCGCATCGCCCTGGCCAGTCCGGAGGTGGTAGGGGTGCTTGACCTGGGACAGGGGAAGATCGTGGAGTTTCGCCTGCCAGATGAAGCCGGCCAGCCCGAAGCAGAGAGTGGTCCTCCTCATCCTGGACGGATGGGGACTGGCCCCACCTGAGCGCTCCTCGGGAGATGCCATCCGCGCCGCCCGCACCCCCAACTTTGACCGCATATTCCATGGATGCCCCAGCACCACCCTCACCACCCACGGCCGGGCGGTGGGCCTGATTGAGGGCCAGATGGGAAACAGCGAGGTGGGACACCTAAACCTTGGCGCCGGCCGGGTGGTGAAGCAGGACATCCTGCGCATCTCGGAGATGATTGAGCGGGGCGACTTCTTTACCCACCCCGCCCTGCTTGAGCTCTGCCAAAAGGTGCGCGCCTCAGGCGCCACCCTCCACCTCATCGGCCTGGTGAGCGACGGCGGGGTCCACTCCCACCTCTCCCACCTTATGGCCCTGCTTGAGCTTTGCCGCCGCCAGGGGATGGAGCGGGTTGCGGTCCACGCCCTCCTTGACGGGCGCGACACCCCGCCCCGCTCGGCGGCAGGCTACCTCAGCCAGGTGGAGGAGGCGCTGGGAGAGGCCGACGGCTGGTGCATCGCCACCATCGGCGGCCGCTACTTCGGCATGGACCGGGACCGCCGCTGGGACCGGCTGGAGAGGGCCTGGCGGGCCATAGTGCTGGCCGACGGCCCCCGGGCGGCAAGCTGGCAGGAGGCCCTGGAGGCGGCCTACGCCCGGGGGGAGAGCGACGAGTTTGTCAACCCCACCCTCATCGTCCCCCCTGGCGGCGAGCCGGTGCCGGTGGTGGACGGGGACGGGGTGATCTTCTTCAACTTCCGCGCCGACCGTGCCCGCCAGCTCACCCACGCCCTGCTGGACGAGGAGTTCCCCCACTTTGACCGGGTGCGCCGCCCCCGGGTCCACTTCCTGAGCTTCAAGCGCTATGAGGACGACCTTGACACCCCTGTCCTGCTTGAGGAGGAGGAGCTTAGGGGGACTCTTACCGAGCACCTCTCAAGCCTGGGCCTCAGGGTCTTCAAGACCGCCGAGACCGAAAAGTATGCCCACGTCACCTACTTCTTCAACGGGGGACGCGAGGAGCCCTTCCCCGGCGAGGAGCGGGTGCTGATCGACTCCCCCAAGGTGGCCACCTACGACCTTGTGCCCGAGATGTCCCTCTACCCGGTAACCGAGACCCTAACCGCAGCCATTTCGCGGGGGGAGTTTGCCCTCCTGGTGGCAAACTTCGCCAACCCCGACATGGTGGGCCACACCGGGGTGTTTGAGGCGGCCGTCCGCGCCTGCGAGCACGTGGACATCTGCCTGGGCCGTGTGCTTGCGGCGGCAAGAAGCTTCGGCTACGCGGTGGTGGTCACCGCCGACCACGGCAACGCCGACGAGATGCTCTTCCCCGACGGCACCGTCTCCACCCAGCACTCCAAGAACCCCACCCCCCTCATCGTGGTGGCAGAGAGCGCCAGGGGCCACACCCTGCGGGGGGAGGGCATGCGCTCCCTCTGTCATGTGGCCCCCACTGTACTTGACCTGATGGGGATTGAGCCTCCCCCGGAGATGGAGGCGGAAAGCCTCATCCTCAAGCTGGGCTAAACCTTTTTCTCTCCGGGGCGTCAGAATCTAAGATTGGACCAGGTGGCAGACCACCCCACAGAAGGCACCCCCTACGGCAGCCTAAAGCTGCCCGACCCGCCCAGCCAGCTGAGGACCCTGCTTCGGCTGGCCGGGCTGATGAAGCCCTACAAGGCCCACTACATCATGGCCCTGCTCTCCGGGGCGGTGGCCTCCATCACCACCGTCGCCACCGCTCCGCTGGTGGGGGCCTCCCTTGACTCCATCAACCAGCTCCAGAGCAAGCTCTCCGCCCTCCCCCTGATCCCCGACCAGGGGCCGGCCGCCCTCAAGTGGGCGGTGGGCCTCATCATGGGCGCCCTGATCATCCGCCTGTTTGCCCTCTTCGGCAGAAACTGGTTCAGCCAGTACGTGGTGCTAAACCTCACCGCCGACCTGAGGGAGAAGATCTACGCCCACATCCAGCGCCTCTCCTTTGCCACCCTGGACCAGAGCCGCACCGGCGAGCTCATGGCCCGCATCACCAACGACGTCCAGAAGCTGGGCGACTTCCTAAACTCCGCCCAGGAGAGCCTGGTCACCGCCCCCATCACGGTGCTTGCCGGCATCATCGCCATCGCCCTGATCGACTGGC
>JALSIF010000161.1 GCA_026981635.1 bacterium
AGGTTTACAAGCTCCGCCATGGCGGCGGCGATCTGGTCGGCCGCTTGGGCGACCAGCTGGCCGTGGAAGTTGCCCCCCGAAACCAGCCGACCCTCCTCCCAGATGATCAGCGGATTGTCACTCACCGTCCCCGCTGCCCGGTCAAGGATGGACCTTGCCTGCTCAAGGCCGGCAAGAACGCTTGCCAAAACCTGGGGCATGCAGCGAAGGCAGTAGGGGTCCTGCACCCGGCTGCAGTGGCGGTGGCTCTCCAGAATTTCGCTTCCCTCTATGAGCTGATGAAGGGATGCGGCCACCCTCTCTTGCCAGGGCTGGCCGGAGAGGGAGTTGAGCAGGTTGGAGAAGGGGGTGATGGAGCCCTTGTAAGCTTCCACCGCTAGGGCTCCCGCCAGCACCCCCGCCTTGGCCAGGCGCTCGGCCCGGTAATGGGCCACTAGCGCCCATGAGAGGCTCATTTGGATGCCGTTGATGAGGGCCAGCCCCTCCTTGGCGGAGAGCTCCATCGGCTGCCAGCGCTTCAGCCCCACCAGGGTCTCCACCCGGTGGAGAACCCCGTCCAGCAGGGCCTCGCCGTGGCCGATCAGGGGAAGGAAACAGGCCGCCAAGGGGGCAAGGTCGCCGCTTGCTCCCACCGATCCCCGCCGCGGCACCCGGGGATACCAGGGCTGGTTGATGAGCTCGGCCACCCGCTGGCAGAGTTTTAGCCTTACCCCGGAGCGGCCGGTGAGCAGGTTGGCAAGCTTTAGCACCATGGCCAGCCGCACCACGCTCTCCGGCACCGGATCGCCGTGGCCCACGTGGTGGCTAAGAAGCAGGTTGTGCTGAAGCTCGCTTAGGCGCTCCTCCTCAATCCTAAGGGTGGCAAGCTTGCCAAAGCCGGTGTTTACCCCATAGACGGCTTCCTCCGACGAGGCTGCCTGCTCAACCAGCTCCCTTCCCCTTCTTACCGCCTCCTCGCAGGCGGGGTCGATCTCCACCCTGATCCGACCGCCCCGGTCAAGTACTCCGATGAGCTCGGGAAGCTGCTGGCGAAGGTGATCGGGGTCTCCGTCCAGGGTCAGGCCGATCTCTTCAGGAAAACCCTGCTCGCCCTCAAAGTAGGTGATGAGGTCCTCTCGTTTCTCCCTTTCCATAGGCCAGTCAGGAGGAAAAGATTATCCCGGCGATGAGGTGGGCGGCGACGCGGCTGGTCTGGTCCCGGTAGTCAAGCAGGGGGCTTACCTCCATCACGTCCACCGCCGCCAGGGTGGTGCGCTCGGTGATGGTGCGGACAGCAAAATAGAGCTCACGAAAGGTTAGTCCCCCCGGGGCGGCGGCAGAGACCCCCGGGGCAAAGGCCTGGTCCAGCACGTCAATGTCAATGGAGAGGTAGACGGCGTCGGTGTCACGGAAGGCCACCTCAATGGCCCGCTCAACTACCTTTTCTATCCCCTCCCGCTGGATCTGGCCGGTGGTGAAGAAGACCGCCCCGCTCTCCTTGAGCCAGTCCTGGTAGGGGCGGCTGTTGGCAAAGGGGCGGATGCCGATCTGAACCAGGTTGGTGGGGGAGAAGCGGTCGCCGGCAAGCTCAATGATGCGGCGGAAGGGGGTACCACTGAGGATAACCTTCTGGGAGTAGTCTCGCACATCGTGATGGGCATCAAACACAATGAGTCCCAGCCTCTGTTCACCCTCCTCCAAGATGGCCTTAAAACAGGGATAGGTCAGGCTGTGGTCTCCCCCCAGGAAGATGGGCAGATCACACCAGGCCGACACAAAGCGCACACATTCCTCCACCCGCAGGTGGGTCTCGGCGGTGTTGCCCACCGCTGGGATGACGTCGCCGAAGTCGGTCACCAACGGGGTTGAGGGGTCAACGGAAACCTCGCCATCAAAGTTGGTAAGACCAAAGAATGCGTTGCGAATGCCGTCGGGGCCGCTGCGGGCCCCTGGACGGGTGGGGATAGCCCCGTCGTAGGGGATTCCCATCAGACCGAACTTTCTTCGTGCGGGGCTTTCCGGATTGAAGTTGGTAAACAGGGCCACCAGCCGGGGAGAGCGAGGATCAAACTGGCCGGTGGGATAGCGGATCTTGGCCGGAATGAGGAACTTAGGTGCCATGCTGAGCTTTTCCTCCCCGCCCGAATGCTAGCACTCTGCCCCGTTTAATCACCAGCTCCACCGGAAACTCTCCCAAGTGATAGAAAAGCTCGCGCCAGTCGTCCACTCCAACCACCACGAGATCGGCCAGAAAGCCCTCCATCAGGACGCCCCGGTCGGAAAGCCCCAGGGCCCAGGCGGCATTTCTGGTGATGGCGGCAAGGCATACCGCCGGGGGAAGACGGTAGACCAGGCAGGCAAGCTGAGCGGCCAGGGGCAGGTGGGGACACATGGAGGAGCCGGGATTGAAGTCGGTGGCCACCGCCACCGGCAGACCCAGCTCAACCATTCTCTTTGCCGGAGTGTGGTCGTGCTCGCCCAGGAAAAGGGGGACGGTGGGCAGGAGGACAGGTATGGTCCCCGCCTCCTTCATGGCGATGAGGTCCTCCTCGGTTGAGCTGTGGAGGTGGTCGGCGCTAACTGCCCCAAGATCTGCGGCAAGTTTAGTTGCCCCCAGGCGGACGAACTGGTCGGAATGGACCTTGAGTCCCAGGCCGGCCGCCCTTCCCGCCTCAAGCACCCGCCTGGTCTGCTCCAGGTCAAACACTCCCTCCTCGCAAAAGACATCAATGAAGCGGGCAAGCCCTCTTTCCACCACCTGGGGGAGCTGGTCGTTTATCACCTCTTCTATGTAGTCGTCGCGGCTACCTGAATAGTCAG
>JALSIF010000162.1 GCA_026981635.1 bacterium
TCTGGTCAATCAGGATACGAGGGGCGTTCGCCTTGCGGAGAAACTCCACCGCCGCTCGCTCGGCGCTCACCTCCCTCGCCGTGGGGTCTAGCCCTTTTCCAGTCAGCAAGTCCCTCCGGTGGGCCCACTCGTGGACCAGCAGGGCGGCGTAGCGGAAGATGAGGTAGTCGTTGGCCTCCGGATTTGGCCTCCCTCCCACCGCCCGGGGCATGATCCACACATAGCCCCGGGCAGGGTCAACGAAGGCGTTTACCTCTTCAACCAGGGCGGTAAAGCCCTCGGTTCTCACCACCACATCGCTCTCGGCAAAGGTGATGCGCCTGAGCTGGCGGATCATTTGGGCAAAGGTGCCGGGATCGGCCTGGCGGATCAGGGCAAGGGCCTTTCTGGTCATCAGATCAAACTCCGTCGGTCCCTCAATTACAAGCCCCCCCAATTCCCCCCTGCCTACCGGCTCCACTCCGGCTGAGCGCAGGTTTCCGGTGCCGAAGTAGCCTGGGTTTATGGCCACCATGACCGGCCCCAGGGCAAAGACCACAAGAAAGATGAGCAGTCCAACCAGGAGTACAAACCTGGCCTGGCGCCTCGCCCTCTCCCCCTCACCTCCGGAGGGCCTCCTCTCCTCCAGGGGCCAGGCGAGGGGAAAGCCGCAGGCGGGGCAGGTAAGCTCCGGCCTACCCTCGGCCCTGAAGCGATGTCCACACTGGGGGCAGGCTGTCTCCATGGTTAAAAAGTCGCCTTCCCGGGCACTTTCTAAGCGTCTAATATAGGTGAGGGAGACCAAAGAGGAGAGGAGCCCATGCGGGTCTACATTTGCGGTGTAAAGGAGCGCTGGTCAACCGAGCGTCTGGTAGAGGAGTTCAGCTCCCGGGGCCACGAGACGGAGGCGGTAGAGCTTGATCAGACCTCTCTGGAGATAAACCAGGGCCGCTTCCTCTACCAGGGCAGAGAGCTACAGATCCCCGATCTTGTGCTGGTAAAGCGCATTGGGCGAGGACCGATGCCGGGGATGAACAAGCGGCTCAACTTCCTCTGGTGGTGGGAACAGCACGGAGCCAAGGTCTTCAGCCCCACCTCAGCCCTCTCCATCGCCTTTGACCGGATCCAAACCAACATCATGGTAAGCCTGCTGGGCATTCCAACTCCAGAGACGCTGATTACCGAGAACGTAAGCCGCGCCATCGGTTTTCTGCGCGAGCACGGCCGGGTTATCCTCAGAAGCCCCAACACCAATGAAGGGCGCCGGGGTCAGGAGTTCAAACTCGCCGACCTGGACAGCTTTAACTTCGTTCTGATGGAGCTGATCAAGCAAAATAATCTGCCCTTCGTAATCCAAGAATACCTGGAGGAGGCGGTGACCGCCCATCACCTGGTGCTGTTGGATGGCAAGTTCGTGGGCGCCTACCAGCAGAGGGAGATCCAGCAGACCTGGCAAGAGGACATCGTTCTCTCCGATCAGATAGAGATCGTTCAGCCCCGAAAGGAGGAGATTGAGGCGGCCGAAAAGATCGCCCAGAAGATGGAACTCTTTTACGCCGACATTGAGATCCTGGTTGACCGGCGGGGGCGCTACTTCTTTACCGACCTGGACACCTACAGCGGCTACGAGCCCGTTGAGCGGGTGGCGGGAAAGCCTCTCACGGTGATGATCGCCGACCACCTGCTGGCCAAGGTGGAAAGCTAACCCGGACTGGCCACAAACAGGCTCTGGAGCAGTTCTGCGCTATCCGAGAGATCACTCAGGCTAACGAAGAGGTGGATGTCGGTAAGGGCGGTGATCACCTCAAGGATGTTTATCCGCCGGTTGGCCAGGCAGCTAGACACCTCAGCCAGGATGCCGGGCTGCTCTATAAAGTCGCTGCTTCTAAGCCTAATGTGGCCCACCGGCGAGCGCTCCGAAACGCTGGTCAGGCCGAGTCCGCCGGTGGTGATCAGGGAGTGGATCAGGGAAAGGGCCTCTCCCTTGGCCCCCTCTTCCAGGTAGAGGTTGATGAAACTGTCTGAGACCGAGGCGTAGCAAATGGATATGCCCTCTTCAGCCAGTTTCCTGGCCAGGTGGGCCAGTACCCCTGCCCGGTCGCTCAGCCCCTCACCCACCACGGTGACCATGGAGAGGCGGCGGGAATCAACCCAGACCACCTCCTCCTCTCCGGCGGGGGAGATGCGGGTGCCCCCCTCAAGCATGCGGGAAAGCTCCCGATAGTCCACCACCCGGACCTGAAGCTGGCTGGGGGCGAGGGCCAGGGCCTTGGGGTGGATCACCCGGGCACCGCTTCCCACAATCACCCTGACCTCCTCGCTGGAAAGCTCCTCAATGGTGCGGGCGCCCTCTATCTTTCTCGGGTCGCCGGTCATGATGCCGGCCGCATCGGTGACCATCACCACCTCGCCCGCCTCCACTAGCCTAGCCACCAGCACCGCCGAGATGTCGGAGCCGCCCCGCCCCAGGGTAAAGAGCCGGCCCGCCCGGTCAAGGACGAACCAGCCGGTGATGACGGGGACCCCTCCCGCCCGCATCAGGGGGAGGAGGTGCTCCAGCGCCCGGCGGCGGCTCTCCTCTCGGTCCAGGACAAACTCCACCTCCTGGTTAACCTTCTCCGCAGTAAGGGGAACCTCCTCCACCTGCGCCACCACCAGCGGCCAGCGGGAGGAGAGGGTAGGGGAGAAGCCCTCCGCGCGCACCCCCTGGGCCCTGAGGGCGGCCACCATCAGGCGCACGCTGCGCTCCTCGCCAGAGAGAACCACCTCATAGCTGGCTGGAACAGGGACCTCGCCCCCCACCTCCTCCAGCGCCCG
>JALSIF010000163.1 GCA_026981635.1 bacterium
GCCCCTCTCCACCGTGCTCAGCCGGATGCGCTATGCGCTGGACAAGCTCAAGCGCCACTTCGGGGTTGACCTGGAGAAGGAGCTGGGGCAGAGCCTGGACGACAAGGATTAGCTTTGGGCAAAGCCTAGTCCGGGGGGCCCTCTCAGCGGGGGTCCCCCGGGCCGGGCAGTAAGGAAGCGGGCTGAACTGGTGTGAAGGGAGAGAATAAGTTGGCTGAGGAAGGGATAGAAAGGGTTGTGCACCAGAAAGAGAGCCTCTTTCCTGCTTCCATTCCCGCTGAGAGGTGAGGCCTATGGACTGCTTGCAAGTTAGGCGAGTGCTGCTGCTTTACATCTATCAAGAAAAGCTGAGTGAGGAAGACATGGAGCTAGTGGAGAGCCACCTGTGCAACTGTCCCTGTTGCAACCGGGAGCTGGACAGCCTGAGGGAGACGATCAGGCTGATCAACCGGGTTGAGCTTAGATTCCCTCCCAGCGAAGAGCTCAAGGCGCGCATCTATAACCGGATAGAGTCAAACGGCTGGTTTGAGCAGAGCATCTAGCCCTAAGCCACCAGCACTCCCCGCCCACCGGGAGGCTCCCTCCCTTTTGCCCCTCGTATCTTTCCCCTCAGTGCGCCCCGGGTGGAAAGCGAGGGATGGTGCTCCCTCTGCTTTCCTCAGCTTTCCCTTCCCTCCCACATCGGGTGGGGCACCTTGACCAGCTCCATGGGGTCGTAAACCGCCAGCGGCTGGGGGGTGTAGAAGGGCTGGCCGTATTTTGCCCCGATGAGGGAGCCCCAGTATTGGGCCCAGGTGGTGAAGTAGGCCTTCACCCGAGCGTTGTGCTCCGGGTCGGCGGAGGCAAACTGGCTCTTGAAAGCAAACACCGCCTCAAGCCAGCGCTCGTAGTGTTCGGTTACGTCCACCACGAAGGTGGGGGTGATGCGGGGGGGGAGCATGTAGTAGAAGACCGCCCGCGCGTAGTGGGGCGGGTAGGGGCAGTCCACCTTCTTGAGGTGGGCGAGGTTGTGGGCGTTGGAGATGAGGTGGCCCGCCTTGTAATGGTCGGTGTGGCCCAGGCCGCGCCCGGGGGGGTGGGCCTCGTAGAAGGGGGAGAGGATCAGCCTGGGGCGGTACTTGCGGATCACGCAGGCCACCCTGAAGCGGTTTTCCATGGTGTCCTCCACCCCGGTGTCGGGCAGGCCCAGGTTCTCCCGGTAGCTCACCCCAAGAAGTTCCCGCGCCCGCTCCGCCTCCTCAGCGCGGATTTCGGGGGTCCCCTCGTTTCCCATCTCGCCGCGGGTGAGGTCCACGATGGCGGTCTTGTATCCAAGCTTGTGAAGCCTCAGCAGGACGCCGCCGCAACAGAGGTCTACATCGTCGGGGTGGGGGCCGATGGCAAGCACATCCACCTCAAAGCCGGTGATCTCCTTCTCCATGACAGGTCTCCTCGCTAGAAGTGTTGGTAGCCGGTGGGGGCAAGCTCCTCTTCCCCCTGCTCCGAGACAAGCACTACCTTGGGCGGGGCAGACGCAGACTTAGTGCGCACCCGCCCGATGGGGATGAGGCCCAGGGCCTCGGGGGCAACCTTTTTAGCATCCTCCTCGGTTAGGCCCAGAAGAAGCTCGTAGTCCTCACTTGAAGCAAGCAGGAGGGCGGCCCGCTCCTGGGGGGAAAGCTCCCCTTCGCCCATGCCGGCAAGCTCGGCCAGCACCGGCAGGGCGTCGGGGTGGGCGGGGATCCTTTCGGCATAGACCTCCACCTCCACCCCGGAGGCCTCGGCGAGCTGGATCAGGCAGCGGGAGAGGGAGTCGGAGAGGTCAATGGCGGCGGGGGTAGCCTGGCCGCCTAGGGCCTTTACCAGGTCCAGGCGGGGGCGGGGGCGGTTTATCCGGCTTAGGGCAAGGCCCGCCAGCTTTCCGGGCAGGTCACCGGGGGAGAGTTTGCCGGTAAGCAGTGCGATTCCCACCTCGGCCAGGCCCAGGGGACCACTGATATAGAGCACCATGCCCGGAGTAAGGGCGCTTCTCAGCCAAGGCTTTGCGGGGAGGGTGCCCAGGGCGGTGGAGCAGGTGGTCCAGTGGGGCGCCCGGTGGACATCGCCCCCCACCAGCAGGCACTCCCCTTCCCTGAGGGCCTCGCTGAGGCCGGCCATGAACTCCTCCACCTCATGGGGGGAGGCGCCGGCGGGGAGGCCCAGGGTGACCAGGATGGAGTGGGGCAGGGCGCCGCAGGCGGCAAGGTCGCTTAGGCTCCGTGCGGCGATCTTGTAGCCCACATCGGCCAGGGTGGTGGTGCCAGAGGAGAGCTTGAAGTGGACCCCCTCTACCATGCAATCGGTAGTCAGGGCGACCGCCTCACCGGCGGGGAGAGCGAGGATGGCGCAGTCGTCCCCCGGCCCCACCAGCACACCCCGGCGGGCAAGCTCACCGGGGGGAGCCACCAGCCGGTGGGCCAACTCCCAGACCAGCTCCTCGCTGAGGGATGCGGCCATCGCCCCGCACCGTCTAGCCCTTTTCCTTTAGGGAGCGGAGCCGGGCCAGGTTCTCCCTGTCCTGCTTCAGGCTCCGCAGGGAGCGCAGGTCGCGGGCGTAGCCGTCGTTTTCGGTGGGGGTCTCAAGCACCATGGGGCGGTCAAAGAAGCGCTCGTCGTTTACCAGGTGGGCAAAGCCCTCCAGCCCTATCTCCCCCTCGCCGATGTTGGCGTGGCGGTCCTTGCGCGAGCCGAGGGGGTGCTTGGAGTCGTTTAGGTGGAAGGCGTAGAGGCGGTCAAGGCCGATAAGCTCGTCAATCTTTCCGATCAGCTCCTCGT
>JALSIF010000164.1 GCA_026981635.1 bacterium
ATAAGGTCACCGGAGTGGGGGTGCGCATCCAGGTCAAGGGGAGACTCAACGGCGCCGAGATGAGGCGCAAGGAGTGGTACCACTGGGGCAGGGTTCCCCTGCAGACACTTAGGGCAAAGATTGACTACGCCCAGGCCACCGCCTACTGCTCCTATGGCACCATCGGGGTCAAGGTGTGGATCTACACCGGCGATGAGGTCAAGGAAAAGGAAGGCCAGGCGGTAGGGGAGGTTTCGTGAGATGGTTCTGATGCCCAAAAAGACCAAGTGGCGCAAGTCCCAGCGCGGCCGGATGAAGGGGAAGGCCTACCGCGGCTCAAACATTGACTTTGGCAACTTTGGCCTGATTGCGGTGGAGCCGGGCTGGATCACCGGGCGCCAGATTGAGGCGGCCCGCATCGCCATGAACCGGGTGATCCGCAAGGTGGGCAAATACTGGATCCGCATCTTTCCTGACAAGCCCTACACCAAGAAGCCCCTGGAGACCCGCATGGGCAAGGGCAAGGGCAATGTGGAGGGCTATGTGGCGGTGGTGCGGCCGGGACGGGTGCTGTTTGAGGTTGAGGTGCCAAACGAGGCCATCGCCCGCCGCGCCCTGCGCCGGGCGGCCATGAAGCTGCCCATCAAGACCAAGTTCATCGCCAAGGAGCCCTTCTGAGATGGCAAGCAGAAAGGCCAAGGAGTTTGCCAAGCTGAGCATCAAGGAGCTGGAGGAGCGCCTGCGCGAGCTTCGCGCTGAGCTCTTCAACCTGCGCTTCCAGAAGTACACCGGCAGCCTGCACAACTACCGCAGACTGAGGGAGGTGCGGCGCGACATCGCCCGGGTGCTCACCATCCTCACCCAGAAGCGCCGGGAGCTGGAGGAGCTTAAGCAGGCAGATGAAAAGTCGCCCGAGCAGGGATAGATAGATAGTTATTTCGGGAGATAGGTGACCATGGCGCGCAAGACCAAAGTGGGAGTAGTGGTGTCCAACAAGATGGACAAGTCGGTGGTGGTCAGGGTGGAGTTTCGCCGCCGCCACCCCCTCTACAAGAAGGTGGTGCGCCGGTTCTCCAAGTTCATGGCCCATGACGAGAACAATGAGTGTCAGATCGGCGACCTGGTCCGCATCGTGGAGACCAGGCCGCTCTCCAAGCGCAAGCGCTGGATGGTGGAGGAGATCCTGGAGAAGGCGGTCCACCCCGAGGTGAAGGTGGAGCCGCTGGAGCAGGAGGCCCAGGTGGAGGAAGAGGAGGTGGCCGAGGTGCTGGGCCACGTAGGGGAGGGGGAGACGGATATCCAGGCAGCGGAGGAAGCCAGCCAGCAGACCGAGGCCGGGGCGGGGGAGCCCGTTGAGGTCCCGGCCGAGGGCGAGGGAGAGGATGAGGTGGAGGTTGCGGTTGAGTTTGAAGAGCAGGAGAGCGGCAGTGGCGACCAGGTGGATGATGAAGAGCCCCCCGAGGAGAAACAGTCATGATCCGGCAGGAGACCAGGCTCAAGGTGGCCGACAACTCGGGCGCGCGGGAGATCCTTACCATCCGCATCCTGGGCCGCTCCACCAGTCCGGTGGGTAGTGTGGGCGACATCATCGTCGCCACCGTCAAGCAGGCCTCCCCCCGCGCCCAGATCAAGAAGGGGGATGTGGTCTTTGCGGTCATCGTCCGCACCCGGGCGCCCATCCGGCGGCGGGACGGGACGGTAGTCCGCTTTGACGACAATGCGGCGGTGATCATTGACCCCTCCACCCGCTCCCCCAAGGGAACCCGGGTGTTTGGGCCGGTGGCCCGCGAGCTTCGCCAGAAGGGATTCATGAAGATCGTCTCGCTTGCCCCGGAGGTGCTCTGAGATGGCGAGGAAGGCGAAGAAGAAGGCCAAGGGAGCAGACCGTAGAGTCCCCAAGCTGAATGTGAAGCGGGGGGACACGGTGCTCATCATTGCCGGTGACGACAAGGGCAAGCGGGGCAAGGTGCTTGAGGTCTACCCGCGCGAGCAGAAGGTGCTGGTGGAGGGGATAAACATGGTCAAGAAGCACGTGCAGCCCACCCAGTTTGGGGAGGAGGGCCACGTGATTGACAAGCCGATGCCCATCCACGTCTCCAACGTGATGGTGATCTGCCCGGTGACCGGCAAGCCGGGCAAGGTCTACCGCAAGTTTGTGGACGGCAGGTGGCGCCGCTTCCACAAGGTGAGCGGGGAGCTGCTGGACAAGGACTGAGGTGACCCGACGATGATGAAGTCGCCGCTACAGGTTGAGTGGGAGGAGAAGCTTCGCCAGGAGCTGTTTGAGGAGCTCGGCTACAAGAACATCATGCAGGTTCCCCGGCTGGTAAAGATCGTCCTAAACGCCGGCATCGGCGAGGGCAAGACCGACCCGCGCCAGATTGACAACGCGGTAAAGACCCTGACCATGATCTCGGGGCAAAAGGCGGTGGTCACCCGGGCCAAGAAGTCCATCGCCGGTTTTAAGCTTCGGGCGGGTAACCCCATCGGGGTGAAGGTGACTCTCAGGGGCAAGCTCATGTGGCACTTCCTCTACAAGCTTATCCACGTGGTCCTGCCCCGCACCCGCGACTTTCAAGGGGTGTCGGTGAGGTCCTTTGACGGGCAGGGCAACTTCTCCATCGGCCTGGCCGACCAGCTGGTCTTCCCCGAGATCAGCTTTGACGAGGCCCAGTTCATCCACGGGCTGCAGGTGACCATCGTCACCACCGCCAAGAACGACCTGGAGGCGGCCTACCTTCTGCATAAGCTGGGCATGCCCTTTAACGACTTTGAGCCGGCTAGGAAGGTGGCCTGAGGGGTGATCAAGGATGGCTAAGAAGTGCAAGATCGTAAAGGACATGATGAAACCGCCCAAGTTCTCCACCCGGCGCAAGAACCGGTGTAGAATTACCGGCCGCCCGCGGGGCTATATCCGCTACTTTGGCGTCTGTCGGGTGAAGTTTAGGGAGCTGGCCCTGGCGGGCAAACTCCCTGGAGTGCGCAAGGCAAGCTGGTAGGAGCCATGGTTAGAACTGACCCAATCGCTGACTTCATCACCATCATCCGAAACGGGGTGATGGCCCGCAAGGAGTGGGTGCTCACCGAAAACTCGCGCATCCTGAGGGAGATCGCCAAGATCTTAAAGCGCGAGGGATATATTGCCGACTGGGAGGTGGTGCCCGACGAGCGGCGCCACGCCATGAAGGGGGGCACCCGGCTAAAGATCCACCTAAAGTATGTGGACCCCGAGAGGCGCAAGTCGCCCCTGCAGGGGATTAGAAGGGTGAGCAAGCCGGGCCGGCGGATCTATGCGGGGGCCGACGAGATCCCCAGCACCCTTAACGGCCTCGGCATCACCATCCTCACCACCAGCAAGGGACTGAAGACCGACCGCGAGGCGCGCCGTGAGCACATCGGCGGCGAGATCATGATCCAGGTCTGGTAGCCATGAGCAGGATAGGCAGACTACCGGTTGAGATCCCCTCCGGTGTGGAGGTCAAGGTGGAGGGGCGCACCATCACGGTGAAGGGACCCAAGGGGGAGCTCTCCTACACCGTCCCCGAACCGATTGAGTTTACGGTGGAGGAGGGGCGCATCACCTTTACCCGGCCAAACGACCGCCCCAAGGTGCGCGCCCTGCACGGCACCGCCCGGGCCATCACCAACAACATGGTAATCGGCGTAACCCAGGGCTTTAAGAAGGAGCTTGAGGTGCGCGGGGTGGGGTATAGGGCCCAGAAGAAGGGAAACACCCTGGTCCTTCAGGTGGGCTTTTCCCACCCGGTGGAGATTGAGATCCCCAAGGAGAGCGGGGTGGAGTTTTCCCTGGAGGGAAACCGCATCATCCTTACCGGCATTGACAAGCACCTGGTGGGTCACTACGCCGCCCTGATCCGCAAGGTGAGGCCCCCCGAGCCCTACAAGGGCAAGGGGATCAGATATGTGGGCGAGTACGTGCGCCAGAAGGCGGGCAAGGCGGCGGCCACCGGTGCCTAGCCGGGTAGGAATGGCAGTGAGCTTTGAGGAGTGGGCTTAGGATGGCAAGGATCAAGAACCGAAGGTTTGGCCGGCTGATCCGCCACAAGCGGATCCGCAAGAAGATCTCGGGTACCCCCGAGGTCCCGCGGCTGGCGGTGTTTAAGAGCCTGCGCCACATCCACGCCCAGATCATTGACGATACAAAGGGCCACACCCTGGTCTCCGCCTCCAGCGTGGAGCGGGAGCTCCGCCCCAAGATGGAGGGCAAGAGCAAGACCGAGCAGGCCAAGCTGGTGGGCGAGATCATCGCCGAGCGGGCGCTGGCCAAGGGGATCACCCAGGTGGTCTTTGACCGCGGCGGGAGCAAGTATCACGGCCGGGTCAAGGCGCTGGCCGAGGCGGCCCGGGAGAAGGGGCTAAAGTTCTAGCGAGGTAGCACCCATGGGAATGGAAAGGCAGACAGGTTTTGCACCCTCACCAGAGCAGGAGCTGCAGGAGGAGGTCATCTTCATCAACCGAGTGGCCAAAGTGGTCAAGGGAGGCCGTCGCTTCAGCTTTACTGCCCTGGTGGTGGTGGGTGACCGCAGGGACCGGGTTGGTCTGGGCTACGGCCGGGGAAGCGAGGTGACCATCGCCATCCAGAAGGCGGTGCAGGACGCCAAGCGAAACATGATCAAGGTGGTCAAGAACAAGCAGGGCAACACCGTCCCCTACGAGCTTAGGCACAAGTACTGCGCCTCGCGGGTGATCATCAAGCCGGCCCGGCCGGGAACCGGGGTGATCGCCGGCGGTCCCGCCCGGCCCATCTTTGCCCTGGCCGGGATTCAGGATGTGACCTGCAAGTATCACGGTTCCAACAACCCCATCAACTGTGCCCGGGTGGTATTTGAGGCGCTGAAAAGCTACCGCCACCCCAAGGAGATCCTCGCCTGGCGGCGGGCGGAGCCCCAGAAGCTCAGCGTGATGGAGGTAATTGAGCAGAAGCACAGGGAGATCAGGAGCCAGCTGAGGGAACTTGAGGGCATCCCGCCGGAGATGGCCGAGGGGGAGGACGTGGAGACCCAGGAGGCCATCGCCGAGGCGGAGATGGCGGAGGTGGAAGGACAGGGCGAGGCCGAGGTTCCGGAGGAGGCTGAGGCTGTCCCCCAGGAGGGGGAGACCCCGGAGGCTGAGGAGGAGTAGGCGATGGGCAGGATACCCCAGATCAAGCACCCCTCTTTTGCCGGCCGCCGAAAGAGGGTGGGCCGGGGAATCGGCTCGGGCCACGGCAAGACCTGCGGCCGGGGCACCAAGGGCCAGAAGTCCAGAAGCGGCGACAACGTCCATCCCCGCTTTGAGGGCGGTCAGACCTCCCTCATCCTTCACCTACCCAAACTAGGTGGTTTCAAGCGAACCAACCAGATCCGCTACGGGGTGATCAATGTGGGGGAGCTAAACGAGATGGAGGGAAGGGACCAGTTTGACCTGGCCTTCTTCAAGCAGATCGGCATCATTGACCGCAAGCACCCCAAGGTGAAGGTGCTGGGGGAGGGCGAACTTTCCCGCAAGATCACCGTCTATGCCCACGCCTTCTCTAAGAGTGCCAAGGAGAAGATTGAGGCGGCCGGGGGGCAGGCGATGGTGGTGGAGGATTAGCTATTCTGATAGGCGGGGCATGACATGGCCACACTAGCAGCCACCCAGGAGATCGCCCAGGCGGTCCGCTCTCCCGAGCTACTCAAGCGAGTCTACTTCACCCTAGGGGCGATTGCCATCTACGTGCTGGTTAACTACATCCCCACCCCGGGGGTTGACCCGACCGCCATCCAGCAGTTCATCCAGAGTGCGGGAGCAGGTAACCTGCTTGGCATTTTTAACCTCTTCGTGGGGGGGGGGCTGGCCCGCCTCTCGGTGCTCGCCCTGGGCATCATGCCCTACATCAACGCCTCCATCATGCTCCAGGTCCTCTCCGCGGTCTATCCCGAGCTTCGGGAGATGCAGCAGGAGGGAGATCTGGGACGGCGCCAGTACGCCCGCATTACCCGTCTGCTAACCGTATTTCTCGCTGCCCTGCAGGCGGGCGGTCTGATGATTGCCCTACTGCAGACGGTAGAGCCCACCGTGGAGCGCACCGGCGGTTTCTGGCTGGGCATGGTGGTGGCTTTCCTTTCCCTGGTGGCGGGCGCCATGTTCATGATGTGGCTGGGGGAGGAGATCACCAAGCACGGCATCGGAAACGGGGTTTCTCTGCTCATCTTCATCGGCATCATTCAGAACTTGCCGGTCCAGCTCTCGGGAGAGTTTCAGGCGGTGGCGGCCGACCCGCGCCGCGCCCTTCCTCTGGGGATTCTCTTCTTCTCACTCTTTGCCATCACCGTGGGGGCAGTCTTCATCACCCTGGCAGTGAGAAAGGTCCCCGTTCACTACCCGAGGAAGCAGGTGGCAGGCCGACTGGTGGGTGGCCAAGCCTCCTTCCTACCCATCAAGATGGCCCAGGCGGGCGTCATCCCGATCATCTTTGCCATTGCGGTGAGGATGTTTCCCTCAACCTTGACATTAATTCCCTCTCTGCGCCCTACCGAGAATGAGCTAATGCTAAGCTTTATGACTTTTTGGAATAACTTCTGGTTTGAGGTTATTAGTACCTTCCTGCTGGTAGTTTTCTTCACCTTCATCTATACTGCCATCATCTTTAACACCCAGGAGATCGCCAAGAACCTCCAGCGCCAGGGTGGGTTTATCCCCGGCATCCAGCCGGGGCGAAAGACATTTGAATACCTAGACAAGATCCTATTTCGGGTGACCTTTTTTGGTTCCATTGCCTTGGGGCTCATCACCATCTTGCCCTCGGTTCTTAGGGAGGCTACTGGCATTCAGACCCTATTCATCTCGGGTATTGGGCTTCTCATCATCGTGGGTGTCGCCATTGATACCCTGCAGCAGCTTGCCGCCCACATGGTGATGCGTCGCTACACCGGGTTCAGGCGCACTGCCACCCGGGTCAGGTACCGCTGATCCCCATGGGGCGGGTCTTCGTTCTGGTGGGTCCCCCCGGCTCGGGCAAGGGCACCCAGGCTGAGCTTTTGAGGGAGCGCTTTGGCCTGGTCCACTTTGACATGGGGGGAGAGCTTCGCCGGGAGATGGCCTCGGGGAGCGAGCTGGGGGAGACCATTGCCGGCTACGTAAACCAGGGCAAGCTGGTCCCCCTGCCCATCATCGCCGAGATCGTGGGCAAGTTCCTGCGAGAAAACAAGCGGGCCGACATCCTGTTTGACGGCTTTCCCAGAAGCCTGGAGCAGGCCGAGGTGCTTGACCGGGCCATAGAGGGGGAGGGAGAGCTAGAGCTAAGGGCGGTGTTTAACTTTGTCATCCCCAAGGAGATGCTCCTTGAGCGGGTGGTCTACCGGCGGCTCTGCCCGGAGTGTGGGGCGGTGTATAACCTTCGCACCAGCCCCCCGCGGGAGGATGAGCTTTGCGACCGCTGTGGGGCAAAGCTTATCCAGCGCAGCGACGACCGGGAGGAGGTCTTCCTGGAGCGCTATGAGACCCAGTATGAGGGGTATGTGGTGCCGGTAATCCAGCACTACCGCAAGATGGGCAAGGTGATAGACATTGACGCTACCCGCTCGGTGGGGGAGATCTTTGCCCAGCTGGAGGAGAGCGTTGCGCAAGGTCAGTAGAGCCATCCGCCTCAAGCGCCTGTCCGATCTTCGGGGGATCAGAGCAAGCGGCCTGGTCTCCGCCGGGGTGCTTAGGATGATGGAGGAGTGGATCCGCCCCGGCGTTTCCACCGCCGAGCTTGACCGGCTGGCCGAGGACTATATCCGCTCCCACGGTGGGGTGCCCGCTTTTAAGGGCTACCGGGGCTTTCCCGCCACCATCTGCAGCTCGGTAAACGAGGAGATCATCCACGCCATCCCCAGCGGCCGGCGGGTGCTGAGGGAGGGGGACGTGATCACCATTGACGTGGGCACGGTTCTAAACGGCTACTTCTCCGACACCGCCCGCACCTACTTCGTGGGGGAGGGGGAGCCGCCGGAGGAGGTGGGGCGTCTGCTTGAGGGGACGGAGAGCGCCCTCTGGGCCGGTATCCGCCGGATGCGCACGGGGGGCAGGCTGGGGGAGGTGTCGGCGGCCATTGAGGAGGAGCTGGCTCGCTTTGGCCTTACCGTCATCCGCGAGCTCACCGGCCACGGGGTGGGCTTTGAGCTCCACGAGCCGGCGCCGGTGGTATACAACTTTGGCTCTCCCGACGAGGGACCGGTGCTGGAGGACGGCCTGGTGATTGCCATAGAACCTATGGCAAGTCTTGGCTCAGGTGATATAATCCCTTGTTCTGACGGCTGGACCTACAAGACCCGGGATGGGTCACTTTCGGCGCACTTTGAACATACGGTGGGTCTGTGGCAGGGTGAGCCGGTCGTGCTCACCGACCCCGACTGGGAGGTAGGCTGGTCTCAGGACTACTAGGAGAAGGCAAATTGGGAAAAACTGACACCATCGTCGTTGAGGGGACCGTGATCCAGGCGCTACCCAACGGCATGTTCAAGGTTAGGCTTGACAACGGGCATGAGGTGCTGGCCCACATCTCGGGCAAGATCCGCATCCACTACATAAAGATCTTGCCCGGTGACCGGGTGCGGCTGGAGATCTCCCCCTACGACCCTGCCCGGGGACGGATCGTCTACCGGCTAAGGACAACCGAGTAGATCCGAGGGTAGAGAGGAAGTTAGCCCATGAAGGTAAAGGCAAGCATCAAGAAGCGGTGTGCCCACTGCCAGATCGTGCGGCGCAAGGGGCGGGTCTATGTGATCTGCAAGCGCAATCCCCGCCACAAGCAGCGCCAGGGATAGGAGGTAGGGTATGGCACGCATTGAAGGAGTAGACCTACCCAAGAACAAGCGGGTGGTGATCGGGCTTACCTACATCTTTGGCATCGGCCTTTCCCGCGCAAAGAAGATTCTCACCAAGGCGGGGGTGGACGAGAACATCCGGGTAAAGGACCTTACCGACGAGCAGGTTAACGCCATCCGCCAGGCCATCCAGGAGCTGGGCTACAAGATTGAGGGTGAGCTCAGAAAGGAGCGGGCGATGGCCATAAAGAGATTGATTGAGATCAACTGCTACCGGGGGATGCGCCACCGGATGGGCCTCCCCGTCCGGGGGCAGCGCACCCATACCAACGCCCGCACTCGCAAGGGTCCGCGCCGCCAGGCGGTGGCGGGCAAGAAGCGGCCAGGGAAGAAGTAGTCTCACCCTGAGCGGGAACCAAATCTAGGTACGGGAGAGCGGTCAGGAGGATAGAGCAATGGCCAAACCGAAACGCAGAGGCAGGCAGACCAAGCGCAAGAAGAAGCTAAATGTCCCCAAGGGACGGGTCTATATCCACTCCACCTTCAACAACACCATCGTTACCATCACCGACGAGGAGGGCAACGTGGTCACCTGGGCCAGCGGCGGAACGGTGGGCTTTAAGGGGACCAAGAAGGGGACCGCCTACGCGGCACAACTTGCCGCCGAGCAGGCCTGCCGTAGGGCGATGGACATGGGAATGGCCGAGGTGGAGATCTACACCAAGGGTCCGGGCAGCGGCAAGGATGCGGCGGTAAGGACGGTAAATAACGTGGGGCTCAAGGTAAACCTGATCAAGGACATCACCCCGGTGCCCCACAACGGCTGCCGGCCCAAGAAGCGCAAGCGCGGCTAGGGATGGGAGGAGCGTAGCCTATGGTTGACCTCAGAGGACCAGTCTGCAAGTACAGCCGCGCCTTCGGGCGCAAGGTGGACAACAAGCCCCCCCACAAGGACCCCCTCTCGCGGCGCCCCTACCCGCCGGGACCGCGCCGGCGGCGCAAGCGCCTCTCCGACTACGGCAAGCACCTGCGTGAGGTGCAGATCGCCCGCTTCATCTACCGCATCTACGAGAAGCAGTTTCGGCGCTACTTCCTGGAGGCCAAGCGCTCACCGGGCCGCACCGACGTTGAGCTGGTGAGGCTGCTTGAGCGGCGGCTGGACAACGTGATCTACAAGGCCGGCTTTGCGGTCACCCGCCGCCAGGCCAGGCAGCTGGTGGTCCACCGCCACTTTGAGGTCAAGCGGGGCGACCACGACTGGCGCTGTGTGGATCGGCCCAGCTTCCAGGTCAGGGTGGGGGACCGCATCCGGGTCAAGCCCTCCAAGCGGGAGAAGGAGTATTTCCAGCTGGTTAGGGAGGAGGTTACCCCCCTCAAGGAGGAATATTGGCTAAGCGTGGACCCGGAGGTGATGGAGATAGAGGTCACTGCACTTCCCGAGCCGCGGGAGGAGGAGCTGGCCTTTGACCCCGCCATGATCGTGGAGTACTACTCCAAGTACGTCTAGTCGAAAGGAGGTCTTTTCTGCTATGGCCACCATGGGAAGCGTGAGCCTGAGAAAGCTTAATCTGATCAACCTGCTCACCATGGAGCGGAGGATCAGCGAGGACGGCCGGGTGGGGGAGTTTGTCATCACTCCGCTTCCCCGCGGCATGGGCACCACCTTCGGCAATGCCCTAAGAAGGGTGCTTCTTAGCTCCATCAAGGGGGATGCCATCACCTACTTCAAGATTGAGGGGCTCTACCACGAGTTCTCCCCCATGCCGGGCATCCGCGAGGACTCGGTGGAGATCCTGCTCAACCTGCGCAAGATTCCGGTGATGATTGAGGGGGAGCGCACCACGGCGGTGCTGAGGATGGATGTGGAGGGAAAGCGGGTGGTCACCGCAGCCGACTTTGAGCCCAACCCCGAGGTGCGCATTCTCAACCCTAAGGAGCAGTACATCTGCGAGCTGGTGAGGGACGACGCCAAGTTCCGCCTGGAGGCTACCATCATGCGCGGGGTGGGCTATGTGCCTGCGATGGAGAACCGCTCCGACCAGCAGCCCATCGGGGTGATCACCCTGGATGCCAACTACAGCCCGGTTGAGCGGGTCACCTACCAGATTGAGAAGACCCGGGTGGGCTCTGACACCAACCTGGACAAGCTGATCCTTACCATTGAGACCAACGGGCTAAAGACCCCCGACCAGGTGCTGGCTGAGGCGGCAAGCTTCCTGGGCAAGTACTTCAACTGGCTGACCAACGAGGAGATCAAGGCCGGCGCGCTGGGGGTTCTGGCCGAGGAGCCCAAGCCGGAGGAGGAGGACATCCTGGAGAAGCCCATCCAGTTCCTCGGTCTCAGCAAGCGCTCGGAAAACTGCCTGCTGCACGAGGGGATTGACACCATCGGCAAGCTGATTGAGAAGACCCCCGAAGACCTGCTCAATATCAGGAGCTTCGGTGAACGAAGCCTGATTGAGGTGGTAGACAAGCTGGCCCAGTATGAGCTCTACCTGAGGGAGATGGAAGAGTAGGATAACCCTGACTGAGCGGGGAGATTTGCCATGCGCCACAAGAAAGGAAATCGCAAGCTGGGAAAGCCCTTTGATCAGCGCCTCGCCCTCATCCGGGGGCAGGTGGACTCGCTCTTTCAGCACGGCCGTCTGACCACTACCGAGGCGCGGGCCAAGGAGGTGCGCCGGCTGGCCGAGAAGCTAATCACCCGGGCCAAGCGGGGCGGGCTGAACGACCTTCGCTACATCAACCGCTTCCTCTACACCAAGCAGGCCTACCTCAACCTCAAAAACGAGATCGTCCCCGCGGTGGGTGAGCGTAAAAGTGGCTTTGTCTCCCTGGTCAAGCTAGGCTACCGTCGGGGGGACGGGGCGAAGATGGTCCGCGTCTACCTCCCCGACTGGCGGCCGCCCTTTACCGAGCGCAAACCCAGGGAGGAAGAGGAAGGCGAAGAGGAGGCCTGAACGCCCTGCCAGGGGAGGAGGGCAGAGGGCAGTCCCATAAGCTCAAACTTACTCTCCAGTATCGCGGGCAGGGTTTCTACGGCAGCCAGTATCAGCCCCAGCGCCGCACGGTGGAAGGGGTGCTGAGGGAGGCCCTGGCCACCCTCTATGGGGGTGTCTACCCCAAGCTAGAACTTGCCGGCCGGACCGACACCGGAGTAAACGCCCTGGGGCAGGTGGCCTCCCTGCCGCCGCTGCCCCACCCGATGGGGGAGGAGGAGCTGATGGTGGTCCTAAACCGCGCCCTGCCCGAGGACCTCAGGGTGGTGGAGGCAAGGCGGGTGCGGGCCGATTTCCACGCCCGCTTCTCCGCCCTGAGCCGCACCTATGAGTATGTGATCTGGACCGACCCGGCCCAGCCGGTGGAGTGGGCCTGGCGAAGCTTCTACCTACCGGGGGCTGAGCTAGACCTCGGGGTGATGGAGGAGCTGTGCGGTGAGTTTCTGAAACTGGAGGAGTTCTCCCACCTCGCCAGCCAGGTCCCCGCGGGGGAGGGGAGGGTGAGGCTCCACCAGTTTCAGGTGGAAAGGCTGCCTTCCAGGGTAGTCTTTTCCGTTCGGGCAAACCGGTTTCTCTACCGGATGGTCAGGCACATGGTGGGACTGCTCATCAAGGCGGGGCTTTCGCGCTTGAAAGTAGAGGAGGCGCGTGCTATCATCGGGCGCCGTTTGCGTCAGGTTTCACCATACCTTGCACCTCCGGTAGGCCTTACCCTGGTTGAGGTTGCCTATCCGCAGAAGCTTGAGGAAGTGGAAGATGAAGGAGACTAAGTGGTACACGCGGGAGCGGGTTGAGCCGCAGTGGTATGTGGTGGATGCGGCCGGGAAAAGACTTGGCCGGCTGGCCACCGAGGTGGCCAAGCTCCTCATCGGCAAGCACAAGCCCCACTACACCCCGGGCCAGCTGGTGGGCGACTTCGTCATCGTGGTCAACTGCGACAAGGTGGTGGTCACCGGCAAGAAGGAGACCGACAAGATCTACTACCGCCACTCGGGCTACCCGGGAGGGCTAAAGGCGCTTAGCTTTAGGGAGATGATGCAGCGCGACCCCAGGAAGGTGATCCGGCTGGCGGTAAAGGGGATGCTGCCCAAGAACCGCCTGCGGGACAGGCTGATGAGCCGGCTCAAGGTCTACGCCGGGCCTCACCATCCCCACCAGGCGCAAAAGCCCACTCCCTGGGAGGTATAAGATTTAGGCGATGAGCACCATAGAGCTGCAAAAGATAACCGTCGGGCGCCGCAAGCGGGCGGTGGCGAGGGTGATCCTGCGCCCGGGAAGCGGGCAGATCTTCATCAACGGCAAGCCCCTCGCCGACTACTTCCCCCAGGTCCCCGCCCAGCTTGAGGTGCTGGAGCCGCTCAGGCTCCTGGGGGTGGAAAACGAGTACGACGTCATCGCCAACGTCAGGGGGGGCGGCTGGCACGGCCAGGCGGGGGCGGTGAAACTGGGCATTGCCCGCTACCTGGTTTACCTTGACCCCTCGGTCAAGCCCAAGCTTCGCCAGCATGGCCTGCTCACCCGCGACCCGCGGGAGAAGGAGCGCAAGAAGTACGGGCACCTCAGGGCCCGCAAGAAGCCCCAGTACCACAAGCGGTAGTCGCTCCTCCCGCCCGCAGGCAGAGGATGCCTCGTTGCTAAGATGGGCCGGGGGCCGCTTTGCCCATGCAAGAGAGCCTGACCAATCTCCTGCCCGGCGCCATCAACCCGTGGCTCTTTCTGCTGGACCTTCTCCTGGTCTGGATCCTCTACTACTACTTGATTCTCTTTGTGCGCGGGACCCGGGCGGTGATCATCCTCATCGGCATCGGCACCATCGCCCTGCTCTATGTGGTGGTGAGCTGGCTGGACCTGGTTACCACCCGCTGGCTACTGGAAAAGTTTTTTGCCTATGGTTCCATTGCCCTGATCGTCATCTTTGCCCCCGAGATCCGTGACTACCTGGCCGAGATCGGGCGCCGGAGCATGGTGCTTCCCTTCCGCGCCCTGGCCCGCCGCACCCGGGAGGAGCGAGAGGAGGAGGAGCTGCCCGAGCTCTTGGGCTCGGTGGTAAAGGCATGCACCCAGCTTGCCGCCACCAAGACTGGGGCGATCATCGCCCTGGAGCGCCGCAAGCCCATCCAGCTTGACCAGATGATCGTGGGGGAGGAGCTGGATGCGCTGGTCACCGAGCGGCTTTTGATGGCCATCTTTGACAAGCACTCTCCCCTCCACGACGGCGGGGTGGTGATTACCGACAGCCGCATCCGCTACGTAAACTGCTACTTCCACCTCTCCGAGAATCCCCTGCTTGACCCCTACCTGGGCAGCCGCCACCGGGCGGCGGTGGGGGTGACCGAGGACTCCGACGCGGTAGCGGTGGTGGTGAGTGAGGAGACCGGCCAGATCAGCATCGCGGTAAACGGACGTCTCGCCCGGGGGCTCACCCCCGAGGAGGCGCTGGAGCAGCTTGAGGTGCTGTTTGACCTCACCCACTCACGGGCCACTGAGCTGCCCCCGGTTGAGACGGGTAGGCTGGTTCCCGAGGGGTAGGTTGAGATGGGTAGCTGGCTCAGATTCTCCCTGTTTAAGAACCTGGAGCTCAAGCTCATCTCCTTTGTGCTTGCCCTGGCCACGGTACTCATCGTTCACTTCTCCTTTAGGAGCCTCTACCCCATGAGCGTGCAGGCCAAGGTGGAGGTGAGGAACCTGGCCGAGAACCTGGTGGTGGCCAACCGGGAGGAGATCCCGGAGACGGTAAACCTGGGATTGCAGGTCCCCCTCCAGCTTGCCGACACCATCCGCAACCGCTCCTTTACTGCCCTGCTGAATCTTTCCGGCTTTGATCTTCCCGGCACCTACTCGGTCCCCTACGAGTTTCCCGACCTCACCCCCGGGGTGGTGGTCACCTCCCGCCCGCGGCCGGCGCGGGTGAGGCTGGAGCGGGTGGCCAGCCGGGTGGTGGAGGCAAAGCCGCTGGAGCTTGGCGCCCTGCCCGGCTCCCTGGTCCTGGGCAAGACCTCACTGGAGCCGGAGCTGGTCAAAGTCTCGGGGCCAGAATCAGTGGTGGAGCGGGTGAGGCAGGCGGTGGTGGAGGTCAGGCTCTCCGAGCTCTACTCCAGCCAGGAGCTAAGGCTGCCGGTGATGGTGGAGCTTGATGATGGGCAGCGCTACCCCCCCAGCCGCCTCTCCATGACCGTGGTTCCCGCTGAGGTCACCTACCGGGTGGAGGTAAGAAACCAGGAAGATCTTCTGGTGCTCAACGTCACCCCCGAGCTTCGCGGGGAGGTGCCGGCCGGCTACCGCATTGAGCGCATCACCATTGAGCCGCGGGAGGTGCTGGTGCCGGTGAGGCTGCTTGGGGGAAAGGAGGTCTATGAGCTTAGGACCGACCCGGTTGACCTCTCCGAACGGCGGGAGAGTTTTGAGGCCAAGGTGAGGATAAACTACCCCTTCCCCCCCGAGGCGGGACTGCCCCGCTATGCCCGGGTGTCGGTGACCATAAAGCAGCTGGTCACCGGTGAGCTTACTGCGGTGAGGGTCAAGCCCGAGCTGGTGGGGGCCGACCCGGAGCGGTTCAGCTATGAGCTCCAGACCCAGGAGGTGGAGGTCTACCTGCCCCCCGGGATGGAGCAGGTTGACCAGAGCGAGCTTAGGGTGGTGGTGGATGTCTCGGGTCTTACCGAGGGGGAGCACCGCCTTCCCCCGGAGCCCCTGCTGGGCAGCGAGCAGGTGGCCTGGGAGGTGAGGCCCCGGCTGGTCAGGGTGAGGATCAGCAAGAAGGAAGGTGATTAGCATGGCTAGGCTGTTTGGAACCGACGGCATCCGCGGGGTGGCGGGGCGTGACCTCTACCCCGAGCTGGTCTGCCGCATCGGGCAGGCGGCGGCCCGGGTTCTGCTGGACCCCGCCTCCAACGGGGAGCAGACGGTGATCATCGGCCGCGACAGCCGGCTTAGCGGGGAGATGCTGGTGAGTGCGCTGACGGCCTCCTTCCTGCTGGAGGACTACACGGTGTGGGAGGTGGGGATCCTGCCCACCCCGGTGCTGGCCTTCCTCACCCGCAAGTATCCGGTCACCTGCGGGGTGATGGTGACGGCCAGCCACAACCCGGTCAGGGACAACGGGATCAAGTTCTTCCGCACCGACGGCTTTAAGCTCTCCCCCGAGCAGGAGGCGGCCATTGAGGAGCTGGTGAGGGAGGGGAAGCTAAGCTTTGAGGACGGGCGGGTGAGCTTCGGCAAGGTGCTTGGCCGCCACGACCTGATCAACGACTACCGGGAGGTGATTCGCGACCACGCCGGCATCGCCCCCCTGCAGAAGAAGGTGAAGGTGGTGCTGGACTGCGCCTTTGGGGCCTGCGCCGAGCTTGCCCCGCGCATCTTTACCGAGTGGGGGGCGGACCTCATCGCCATCGGCGACCGCTTTGACGGCGCACGGATCAATGTGGAGTGTGGCGCCACCCACCCCGAGCGGGTGGCCGAGGAGGTGGTGAGACACGGAGCCGACCTGGGGTTCGCCTTTGACGGCGACGGCGACCGAGTGATCGCGGTGGACCACGAGGGCCGGGTGGTGGACGGCGACCTGATTATTGCCCTGCTGGCTGAGCGGGTCCCCCGCTACGCCAACCAGCGGATGGTGGTGGTCACCCAGATGTCCAACCTGGGGATGGAGGCATATCTAGCCGGCAAGGGCTACCGGGTGGAGCGCACCGGGGTGGGGGACATGAAGGTGCTTGCCCGGATGAAGGAGATCGGTGCCGACCTGGGGGGCGAGCAGTCGGGCCACATAATTCTTCGCGACATCACCACCACCGGCGACGGGACGCTGGTGGCGCTGATTGTGGCAAGCCTGGTAGTGGAGAGCGGGAGACCCCTAAGAGAGCTGGTCTCCCACATCCCCCTCTATCCCCAGCGTCTCACCAACCTGCCCCTGGCCGACCACCGGGGCTGGAGGGAGGACGAGGAGTTCATGGGGCGCCTTTCCGCCCTGGAGGAGGAGATCAGAGGCCGCGGCGGCAGAATCTTCGTGCGCCCCAGTGGCACCGAGCCCAAGGTGCGCATCCTGGTGGAGGCGGAGGATCCGGCGGTGGTGGAGGAGTTTTCCCAGCGGGCAAGGGAGCTCTTCCTTAGCTGGGAGAAGAAGCGGGCCCAATCGGGTTAGCTGGCCGGCCTGGGCCTATACTCATAGGGTCTGGGGAAATCTTTCTTGGGAGGCAAGCGATGGCGAAACACAAGCTCACCTTTCTGGGCCATGCGGCCTGGCGGCTCACCACTGCCGAGGGCAAGGTGATCATCTTTGATCCCTTCCTCACCCCCAACCCCCTCACCCCGGAGGGGGAGAAGAGGCAGACCCGTTGCGATGTGATGGCCCTGACCCATGGCCACATTGATCATACTTCCGATGCCCTGCAGGTCTACCGCGAGACTGGGTGCAAGATCGTGTCCATCATTGAGCTTTGCACCATTCTGCAGAAGATGGGAGTGAAGGAAGAAGACCTCCTACCTGCCAATACTGGGGGGACAGTGGAGGTTGAGGGAATCAAGTTCATTTTGGTGCCTGCCTGTCATTCAAGCTCAACCCAGTTTGATGAGAGGCTCGAATACGCAGGAAAGCCACTTGGCTTTGTGGTTGAGCTACCCGACGGGCTTACCATCTACAACTCGGGAGACACCTGGATCTTTGAGGAGATGAAGTACATAAAGCGCCTCTGGCGTCCCACCATTGGAATTCTCTGCATTGGTGGTCACTTCACCATGGACGCCAAGGCGGCAGCATTGGCAGCAAAGGAGCTGCTTGAACTAAAGACGGTAATCTGCCAGCACTACGGCACCTTCCCCGTCCTCACCGACACGCCAGATGATCTGAGGCGGGAGCTTGAGGGAAGTGGGATTGAGGTGCTTTCTCCCCAGCCGGGCGAGACCATAGAGATCGGCGAGTAGCGGGCCCTTGTCAGCCCAGCAAGAGCCGGTCCGCTTCGGGTTCGTAATCCACCCGGTCTACACCCGCCAGCTGCTGGGCCACCCTATGCTTCGGCTGGTGGGGCGGGTGCTCGCCGACGGGGTGCTGGAGCGGGTGGCGGCCCTTTTGCCCTCCATCGTGGCGGGGGAGGTGAGGGGGGTAAGAAGCCCCCTGGGTCCAACCGCCCACGGCTACCTCTACGGCCTGCCGGTGACCGGGCGGCTGATGCTTGCCCGCCCCCCCCCGTGGACCTACCGGAAGCTTG
>JALSIF010000165.1 GCA_026981635.1 bacterium
TATGCCACCCTTGCCCCCCTGGGCGACGGTGAGCTCCTCGCCCTCCCCCACCAGGGCGGCAACGAGCTTTCTCTCCGGAAGCTCATAGACCAGGGTGCCCCGGGGGACCTCAATGACCAGGGGCTTTCCCCGCGCGCCGGTGCGGTTGTTCTCCCCGCCCGGCTGGCCGCTTTCCCCCATGAAGACCTTGCGGCGCATGCCGGCAAGGTGGGAGAGGTCCTCGCGGTGGCGGGTGGCGCGCAGGATGACCGGGCCGCCGTCGCCCCCGTCGCCCCCCCAGGGGCCGCCCAGGGGCTGGCGGCGGGTGCGGCGCATGGCGGGGGAGCCGTCGCCCCCCCGCCCCCCCTGCACCCGGATGATCAGCTCGTCAACCAGCAAACCGGCAAGAGGTTAGCATCCGGTCCAGACCGGGCGGTGGGGCAATGAAAAAGCCCCGCCCCGGTCAGGGAGGCCGACTCCCCGCCGGGCGGGGGATGAGGGAGGTCTGGGGTTTCTCTCCGACTGGGCCCCGCTCAGGTCTGGGTGGCGGGCTGGGAGGGCTGCTGTTCGCTGGGACAGGTGCTGCCGCCCAGGATGGCGTAGAGGGGGCAGAAGCCGAACAGGCCGGTAAGGAGGAGCACTGCGCCGACAATGTAGTTCACCCAGAGGGCCCACGCCTCGGCCCCCTTAAGGCCGAAGAAGGCGGTAAGCAGGATAATGAGCCCAATGATGAACCTGACGATCCGGTCGGGCTTGCCAACGTTTAGCTTCATGGTCTCCCTCCTTCACTCCCACTGGGGGGTTTCCTGATAAGATTCAATACCCCATAAAGGCAGGTTTAATCCTAAAATTTCGGGGCAGGAACCGATGGGCAGAGCGGGCAGGCACACTCGGAGGATGACCCTCCCTCGGGCGGTCCTCTCCCTTCTTGTGGGCCTCCTGCTGGTGGGTGGACTGGCGGGGGGTGCCCAGGGGTGGGAGATTGAGCGGGAGTGGCAGAAGGAGATCGCTCCCGGGGTAACCTACCGGCTGATCCGCTACCGGCTGGACACCGGGCTGGCGGCGGTGCATGTGATCACCATTGACCCCTACTCCAACTACGAGATCAGGCCGGTGCTGCCGGCGGGCGGGCTGGGAAGTCTTGAACCGGTGGGGAAGATGGCCGAGCGGGCCGGGGCCATCGCGGCCATAAACGGCACCTTCTTTGACCCCACCCAGAGCAAGCTGCCGGTGGGGTTTCTGCGCATTGACTATCGCACCGTCTTTGGCCAGCACCTGGATAGGGCGCTACTGGGGATTGACCCCTTTGGCGGGGTTCACTTTGAGCGCACCCTGCCCCAGATCACCCTCTACTTTGAGGAGGCCGAGCGGGAGCTTAGGGTGAGCCGGATCAACTACCGGCGGGGTTGGGGGGATGTGGTGGCCTACACCCGGGACTTCGGCCCCCGCACCGGCACCAACCGCTGGGGGTTTGAGCTGATCCTCAGCCCCGCCCCCACCCGGGAGCCCAGGGGGCGAAACGGCAGTCTCTCCCACTATGTGGTTAGCGGGGTGGCGGCGGGCAACGCCCCCATTCCCGAAGATGGGCTGGTCATCTCGGTCCACATGAGCCGGGAGAAGGAGCTTGGGTGGCTTAGGGAGCTTAGGCTTGGCACCGAGGTCACCGTGGAGACCAACCTGCCCAAGGGGTGGGACACCTTTCCCCATGTGATTGGGGCGGGACCCCTGCTGCTTTCGGCGGGCAAGATCGTGCTTGATCCCCGGCGGGAGAACTTCCACTGGCGGATGAACCTGCCCCACGCGCGCACTGCGGTGGCGCGCACCGCCCGGGGGAAGATCCTCATGGTGGTGGTCTCCCAGGACCCGGGGCGGGAGCTTCGGGGGGTGACCTGGTGGCAGCTGGCCCTGCTGCTTCGGGACAGCCTGGGGGCGGTGGACGCCCTGGGACTGGACGGGGGAAGCTCCTCCACCATGTGGATCAAGGGGGAGTATGTCAACCCCCTGGGGGGAGTGCGGCCCCGACGGGTGGCCAACGCCCTGGTGGTGGTGCCCAGGGAGTATCCCTTCTAGCGGCAAGCAGGCAGAGCCCTTCAATATCCCACCTTGCATCCCCACATGTTGGATGGCCCTGCACGGGAGCAGGTGGGCGGGGGAGGGGGGAGACCGACCAGGGGAAAGTCGGGGTGAGAGGATTCGAACCTCCGACCTCTGCGTCCCGAACGCAGCGCTCTAACCTGGCTGAGCTACACCCCGACCTGACCATTATTTTATTACCACCTGGCGGTGTCCTTTCAACCCATCCCCCAAGTGGGGCGTGGGTTTTCCTCCCGCTGGACCTCCCCTGCCTTTCAGCGCTACTTGACAGGGGCCTCCTAGCATCACCGCTGGGAGGTGTCTCTTATGGCCAACGGAGTTCGGACGGTTGAGCTTACCCGGCGCTTTGTGGAGTTTGTCCGCGGGCTTTCCCTCAGGCACTTTCTGCCCAGTGAGCTTCTGGTCCACGTGGGGGGCAGGCGGGGCAAGGTGATCAACTCCTTTCCCCCCGAGGAGCTGTGGGAAAACATAGTCCCCACCATCCGCCTGCTGGACGAGTTTCGGGAGGTCTGGGGGGCGCCGGTCTATCTCATCAGCGTGTGGCGCGACCCGGCCTACAACCGGGCGGTGGGGGGAGTTCCCCAGAGCCAGCACACCCAGTTTCGCGCCATTGACTTCACCTCCGCCAGGGGCAGGCCGATGGACTGGTTTCGCCTGCTTCGGGAGTGGCGGCGGGAGGGAAGGTTTGCCGGCGG
>JALSIF010000166.1 GCA_026981635.1 bacterium
CACCGGTGAGCGGGGCTTTGAGATCATGGTGGAGAACCAGCATGCCGCTGAAGTCTTTGACCGGCTGCTGGAGGCAGGAGCGGAAAAGGGACTAAAGCCCTGTGGACTCGGTGCCCGCGACACCCTGCGCCTGGAAGTGGCCTACATGCTCTACGGAAACGACATAGACGAGACCACCAGCGCCTTTGAGGCGGGTCTAGACTGGGTGGTCAAGCTGGAGAAGGACTACTTCATCGGTAAGAACTTCCTCCTGCGCCAGAAGGAGGAGGGGATCACCAGAAAGCTCAGTGGGCTCAGCCTGGAACGAAGGGGGCCGGTCCCCCGTCATGGCAGCAAGGTCTTTGACCAGCGGGGAAGCGAGGTGGGCTACATCACCAGCGGTTCCTACAGCCCCACCCTGGACAGGGTGATCGCCCTGGCCTACCTGCCTGTTGAGCTGGCCAGCCCCGGTAACAGGGTAAAGGTTGATGTCAGGGGAAGGTCTCTCCAGATGACCGTGGTGGAGCTTCCCTTCTACCGTCCGCCCCGCTGAGCCCCTCCCCCGCCCTGTGCCATAATCCCACTTTGGCTAAACCTTCGCAGGGTAGGTGCCATGGCAGACTACTACTACACCAAGACCCACGAGTGGATCGCCAAGATTGACGGCCAGTGGCGGGTGGGCATTACCAACTACGCCCAGGAACAGCTCGGCGACATCACCTTCGTGGAGATTGCCGAACCGGGCTCAAGTTTCAAGCAGGGAGATGCCCTGGGCACCATTGAATCCATCAAGTCGGTAAGTGAGATCTATGCTCCGGTGGATCTGACCATCGCAGAGAAGAACCAGGCCACCGAGGATGACCCCGCCATCATCAATCAGGACCCCCAGGGTGAGGGCTACCTCTTCGTGGCAAGCGAAGTCAATCAGGACCAGCTAAGCGGGCTGATGGACGAGGCGGCCTACCAGGAATTCCTAAGCCAGCAGGAGGCCTGAGGGCGGGAGCCCACCCCTTTTCAAGGTCAGCCCCTGCCTCCAGGCTCGGGGCCCTAAAACCTAACCGCCTTATAGTCCGGAAAGCTTGTTGTACTTGATGAAGGGCAGCAGAGCCAAAAGCTGCCCATTCTCCCCATACATCTTGAAGAACCAGACGTTGGTCCCCTCCTGCTCCTTGCTGCTTGAGGCCAGCGCCACCGGGCCGCTGGGTCGGTTGGGGTTGATTGCCGCAAGCTCCTCAGCTGTGTAGAGGTGCATGAATACATCCCCCGGCTTGGGGTTGGCCGGCTCGCTCCGGGTATAGAAGTTTCTGAGCTCAGCGGTGAAGGGGTTGAAGAAGGGGGCCAGCTCGGCAAAGATCTCCCGCTGGCTCTTGCCCCGCATCTGGGAGGGGGGATTGAGTATTGAGATCAGCTCCAAGGTGGAGTTGGGATAGCGGCCGGTCTTGCGGTAGAAGATGGCCACTGCGTCATTAAAGGAGACAGTCACCGGAACTTCCATGTCAGCCCGGCCATCCCCGTCCATGTCAAAGCGCAACCAGCCGCCCTTCACCAGGAACATCTCTTCCAGGGTGTAGTCACGGTCGGGCCAGCCCAACACCTCCCGATACCAGCTGCCTATCCTCTGCTGGATTCTGGCCTCCTCCTTTCTGTGCCTCTCCACCAGGCTCTGATAGGCCTGGCGCCAGCTCTCCTCATCGGGGAAGTTCTCCTTGGGAAGGGTCGGGAAGTTGGGATTTGGCCGACGGATGTTGTAGGGGATCTTCTCCTCCATGGCCAAACCGGCAGGCTCAAACTCAATCAGGTTGTATTTGAGTGCCTGCTTGAACTCTTCCACCTTCTCTCCCCAGAAGACCTTTCCTTGAGCGATCTGCCTCTGCACCATTAGGCTGGGCAGCTGCTCAAAGAAGAAGCGGCTGGCCGTCGTGCTTGACGACCCCTCGGAGCCGGAGCGACAAGAGACCACCCCAAGCCCCAGCACCAAGCTGAGGCAAATCGCCGCTGCCAAAAACAGAGCGTGCTTTCCTCTCAGTGCCAGCATCACTTCAAACACCTCCCTCTCTCAACAAGCTTCTTCCCTCTCCGTTGCCCCTCCTATTGAGGCTTCTTCTCCCATCTGCCCCCTCTCGGGCGCTAACACCAGTCACACCAGGTACACCTCTTTTCGTAGATGGTCTTCCAGTAGTTGAGCTCGGGATAGGCATCCCCGTCACAATCGCAAAGGATGTAGAGCTTCTCGTAGGGCAGGTACTCCTCCTGCAGACACGGCCCCTGCCCCTCCCAGGCTCTCCAGAGCGCCCAGCTCTTGAAAACCCAGCCCTTATCAGGGATGTTGCACGAGCGGCTGGGTGGCCTATGTAGCTCCCTGCAATACTCAAGATCCCAGGTGTTTACGGGGTCCAGCCACTCCTGGAGACGGATAAACTCCAGGCAGTAGTTGCATACCACCTGTGCCCGACCCGATGAAGAGCTAATGCTGAGCCCGAGCACAACCAGTAGAGCCACCAGCGGTAGGACCCTCTGGCTCCTCTGCCATTTGCTGGCCATAGCTCCCTTCCTCCTCCTTTGGATGGTTTAGCCTCGGCCACTGGCTTCATCGGACTTATCGGCCCTGTTCCTGCCTGACTAAATAGCTAGCCAGATTATAACTTGAATTGAGGCATTTGTTACAACTGGGAGGGATATAACCATTAGTTATTAGAACCCGGGAACTGTGAGATGCTGTTTGTACAATTCAGGCGATAGAAGGGTGGCTGGGTCGGAAAGGGAGGAGAGGTGCTTCGG
>JALSIF010000167.1 GCA_026981635.1 bacterium
AAGATCCTCCCCTACTGCCCCCTATGCGGGACCACCCACAGCTCCCACGAGGTGGCCCAGAACTTCAAGGAGGATGTACCCGACCCCTCCATCTATGTGAAGTTTGAGGTCACCGACCAGCGCTTCATCACTGACGGGACTCCCACCTACCTCCTAGTCTGGACCACCACCCCCTGGACCCTGCTTTCCAACGTGGCGGTGGCAGCCCACCCCGACTACGACTACATCAAGGTTGCGGTGGGGGAGGGGGAGAAGGAAGAGCACCTGATCCTGGCTAAGGGGCTGGCGGAGGAAGTTGGGCTAGAGAAGGCCGAGGTGGTGGCCACCTACCGGGGCCGGGAGCTTGAGGGGCTCACCTACCGGCCCCTCTTTCCCCACATCTTTGAGGCCCTGGCAAACGACCCGGACAGCTACCGGCTGGGGGTGGAGGGACGCGAGCCGGTCTCCCCCGGGCAGGGGTTTAGGGTGGTGATTGACGACTACGTCACCCTGGAGGAGGGAACCGGCTTGGTTCACCAGGCACCCGCCTTCGGGGAGGACGACTACCGCATCGGGGTGCGGGAGAAGCTCCCCTTCGTCTGTGCGGTGGGGGGAGACGGGCGGGTAAAACCGGCAGTGGCGGAGGGCTTCAAGCAGGACGTGGCCCGGGCAGTAGAGGAGGGCCGCTTTGACGAGCGGTTTGCCGCCGAATATGACCTTTTCGGCAAGTTCGTCAAGGACTTCGGGGTGGGGGAGGAGAACACTGCCGACCCCTATATCTTCAGCTTCCTCAAGTTTTCCGGCCGCACCCTGGAGGTGCCGGGAAAGTCTGGCCTTCGGGCCTACCGCCACAACTACCCCTTCTGCTGGCGTCACGACACGCCGCTGATCTACTTTGCCACCGACTCCTGGTTCATCCGCACCACCGCCCTAAAGGAGGAGCTTATTAGGGCCAACCGGGCCATCGGCTGGGTCCCCGAGCACATCAAGGAGGGGCGGATGGGGGACTGGCTGGAGAATGTGGTGGACTGGGCGCTGTCTCGGCGGCGCTACTGGGGGACCCCGCTGCCTATCTGGGTAAACGACCGCACCGGCGAGGCGGTCTGCGTGGGCAGCTTTGAGGAGCTCTTTAAGCTTGCCGGCCGGCAGGAGGAGTATGAGGAGCTAAAGAGATCGGGCAGGCTCTACGACCCCACTGCCGAGGGGGGGTTTGACCCCCACCGGCCCTACATTGACCAGTTCAGCTGGGAGGACGGCCAGGGGGGGACCTGGCGGCGGGTGGAGGAGGTGATTGACGCCTGGTTTGACTCCGGCTCTGTCCCTTACGCCCAGGTCCACTTCCCCTTTGAGGAGGAGTCCGGGCCCATCACCCGCTACTGGCCGGCCGACTTCATCAGCGAGGCCGTTGACCAGACCCGGGGCTGGTTCTACACCCTGCACGTGATAAGCGTCTTCCTCTCCAGCCAGGTTGAGGAGGTGAAGGACAAGGCTCAGCAAGTTCGCCAGGAGCTGGGCCTGCCCCAAGGGAGCGGGGTGCCTGCCTACAAGAACTGCCTGGTGCTGGGGCACATCCTAGACGAGCAGGGGCGCAAGATGTCCAAGCGGCTGGGCAACGTGGTGGAGCCCACCGAGATACTGGAGGAGGTGGGGGCGGACGCCCTGCGCTGGTATCTGCTGTCGGCCACCCAGCCCTGGATCCCCACCCGCTTCTCGCCCAGGCTGCTTCGGGAGTCCACCCAGAAGGTGCTCATCCCATTGCACAACGCCCTCTCCTTCTTCACCATTTACGCCGACATTGACGGCTTTAGCCCGGCGGACACGCCCAAGGTTGAGCTCGCCAGGCGGGGATACCTGGACCGCTGGATCCTGATCCAGCTTGACCGGCTCAAGGGGGAGCTCATCTCCCACCTGGACAACTTCCGCCTGGTGGAGGCCTGCCAGGCGGTTGAGCGGTTCGTGGACCGGCTGACCAACTGGTACATCCGCCGCAGCCGAGACCGCTTCTGGAAAGGGGAGAAGGACCAGGACAAGTGGGCCGCCTACTGGACCCTGTGGGAGGTGCTCACCACCCTGGCCAGGCTCATTGCCCCCCTCACCCCCTTCTTCGCCGAGCGGCTCCACCAGGTCCTCATGCGCCCCTTCGGGGGAGAGGACTCGGTCCACCTGGAAAGCTACCCTGAGCCGGAGGGGCTCAGTGAGCCCGAGCTGGAGGAGGGGATGGAGGCGGTGCTTCGGGTGGTGGAGCTGGGTCGGGCGGTGAGGGCCAGCCACAAGCTCAAGGTGCGCCAGCCCCTGCGCCGGGCCACCCTGGTCACCCGCGATGAGCACCTAAGGGAGCTGATCCTTCCCTTCCGCGAGCTGGTGATGGAGGAGCTAAACATCAAGGAGCTGGCCTTCGCCGAGGACCCGGACCAGTTTGTCCACTGGGAGATCAAGCCCAACTTCAAGGTGCTGGGAAAGAGGCTGGGCAAGCGGGTTAAGGAGGTGGCAGGAAAGCTCAGCGAGCTTCCCGCCGCAGAGCTCAAGGAGGAGCTTGATGAGAAGGGAAGGATCACCCTTGCCCTCTCCGACGGGGAGGTGGAGCTTTCCCCCGGGGAGCTTGACATCCGCATCCACGAAAAGGAGGGTACCGCCAGCCAGGCCGACCGGGACCTGCTCCTGGTGCTGGACACCACCCTGGACGAGCAGCTGGTGAGGGAGGGGCTGGCGCGGGAGTTTGTCAACCGGGTGCAGAACCTAAGAAAGGAGCTTGACCTGGAGTA
>JALSIF010000168.1 GCA_026981635.1 bacterium
CACCACCGTCTCCCCGTCGGTGATCAGGTCCACCTCCACCTCCCGGCCGCGGATGAACTTGTCAATCAGGATGGGCTTGCCGGCAAAGGCGTGGCGGTTCTGCTCAATCCACTCGCGCAGGGCCTCCTCGCTATGGATGATGCGCATGGCCCGCCCCCCCAGTACATAGCTCGGCCTGACCAGCACAGGAAAGCCGATCCTGCGGGCCTCTCTCACCGCCTGGTCATAGTCGGCGGTGGCCAGGCCGGGCGGGCGGGAGATGCCAAGCTCCTCCAGCAGGCGGTCAAACTTCTCCCGGTCCTCGGTGAGGTCAATCCCCTCAAGATCGGTGCCCAGAAGCCTCACCCCGGCCTCGGCCAGGGGACCGGCCAGGTTGATGGCGGTCTGGCCGCCAAACTGGCAGATCACCCCCAGGGCCCGCTCCCGCCTCACCACCTCCAGCACATGCTCCAGGGTGAGGGGCTCAAAGTAGAGGGCGTCGGAGACGTCGTAGTCGGTGGAGACGGTCTCCGGGTTGTTGTTGACCATCACCGCCCTAAAGCCCATCCTTCTTAGGGCCATCACCGCGTGGACCGAGCAGTAGTCAAACTCAATCCCCTGGCCGATGCGGATGGGGCCGCTTCCGATCACCACCACCGCCCCCCGGTCGGTGGGGTGCTGGCCGTCAAGGGCGGTGCTCCGGTCGTCCATGGTGGCCCAGGTGGAGTAGTAGTAGGGGGTGGAGGCGGCAAACTCGGCGGCGCAGGTGTCCACCGCCTTGTAGACCGGCCGCACATTAAACATCCGCTTCCAGAGGGATAGCTGCTCATGGGTAAGGCCGGAGATGGCCATGATGAGCTGGTCGCTAAAGCCCAGCGCCTTAAGCTCAGCTAGGTCAATCCCCAGCTCGCCGATGGCCCGGCGCAGGGCGTGGCGTTCCCGCTCGGAGGCGGTCTCCCCCGCCCGGGCAAGGAGCTCTCTCAAGGCCTCCGCCTTGGTGGGCACACCACCGCCCTCCCCATCGCCGGAAGTCGTACTTCCCCCCTGTTCCTCAACTGATGAGGCCGTCCCCTCCGCCACCAGGGCAGGCTCCGGAGTGAGAGCGGGGGTATAAAACTCCTGCTCCGCCCTGACCAGGCGCTTAAGGCAGCGGATGAAGTAGGGGTCAATCTTGGAAAGCTCACTTATCTCCTCAACCGAAAAGCCCCGGTGGAGGGCCTCCAGGATGGCAAACATGCGCCCGTCGGTGGGAAGCCTGATGAATCGCCTCAGCTCCTCGTCGCTTCTTCGCTTCCAGCGGTTGGTGCGAAGGGAGGAAAGCTTTACTTCCAGGGACCAGAGGGCCTTCATGAAGGCGCCCTCAAAGGTGCGGTCAATGGCCATCACCTCGCCGGTGGCCTTCATCTGGGTTCCCAGGGTGCGGTCGGCCTCGCGGAACTTGTCAAAGGGCCACTTGGGAAACTTGACCACCACGTAGTCCAGGGCGGGCTCAAAGCTGGCCCGGGTCTTCCCGGTTACCCGGTTCTCAATTTCGTCCAGGGCGAGGCCCAGGGCGATCTTGGCCGCCACCCGGGCGATGGGATAGCCGGTGGCCTTGCTGGCTAGGGCGGAGGAGCGGCTCACCCGCGGGTTTACCTCAATGACGTAGTAGCGGCCGCTTTGGGGGTCCAGGGCAAACTGGATGTTGCACCCGCCCTCAATCTTTAAGGCACGGATGATGGCCAGGGCCTTGGAGCGGAGGAACTGGTATTCGGGATCGGTGAGAGTGAGGCTTGGGGCGACCACGATGGAATCTCCGGTGTGGACCCCCATGGGGTCAAGGTTCTCCATGTCGCAGACGGTGATGCAGTTGTCGCTCCTGTCCCGCATCACCTCCCACTCAATCTCCTTCAGCCCCAGCACCGACTCCTCCACCAGGCACTGGTTATTGAGGGAGTGGACCAGGCCGCGGGCGACGGTCTCTTCCAGCTCCTGCGGGGTGTGGCAGATGCCGCCGCCGGTGCCGCCCAGGGTGTAGCCGGGGCGGACGATCACCGGATAGCCCACCTCCTCGGCGAAGCCCAGCGCCTCCTTTGGGCTGTAGACCACCTGGGAGCGGGGTACCGGGATGCCCAGCTCCTCCATCAGCTCCTTAAACAGCTCCCGGTCCTCGGCCTGCCGGATGGAGTGGTAGCTGGTGCCAAGGATCTTCACCCCGTAGCGCTCCAGGATCCCCTCCTCGGCAAGCCTCACCGCCAGGTTGAGGCCGGTCTGCCCCCCCAGGGTGGCCAGCAGACCGTCGGGGCGCTCCCGCGCAATGATGGCCTCAAGGTGGGCGAGGTTCAGGGGCTCAATGTAGACCTGGTCAGCCGTCTCCAGGTCGGTCATGATGGTGGCGGGGTTGGAGTTGACCAGCACCACCTCCACTCCCTCCTCCCTGAGGGCGCGGCAGGCCTGGGAGCCGGAGTAGTCAAACTCGGCCGCCTGGCCAATGACGATGGGGCCGCTGCCGATGACCAGCACCTTCCTGATGGAGGGGTCACGGGGCATGGCCGCCCTCCAGCCAGGCATATTCCGCTAGGGGGAGATGGGGGGGAACGGAGGCCAAAAAAAATGGGCCTCTCGCCCATCCTGTGAAAATCCTGCGCCCCTTAGGGGCGCGGGCCAACTCCGGGCACCGCCGCTTCACCCGGAGGGGCATTCTAACATGGCGGCGAAAGTCCGGCTAGTCCCAGGAGCAGGAAGGTCGCAAAAGCTGTCCTAACGGAC
>JALSIF010000169.1 GCA_026981635.1 bacterium
GGGGTCATCACTTCAACCCTTCTCAGCAGGGCAAAGATGCCGAAGGGGTCGCCGCCGGCAAGATATACCGGTCCCAGCTCAAACTCCCCCCGGCGGGCGGGCACCGCAGAGTAGGTGAGCTGGCGGCGGCCGCCGGCGGGAAGGTGGGCCAGGGGAAGCTCCACCAGGCGGGCCTCTTCGCCTGCGGCGGGGGTAAAGATGTCAAACACCACCAGGTTCACCCGTGCCAGGCGCCCCGGGTTTTCTACCGTGATCCGCACCTTCAGGGGGGAGCCCTCTATGGCTGAGGCGCCATGCTCCCGCCTGACGGTGAGCCCCCGGGCCGAGATGAAGGCCCACACCAGGAGCACCAGGGTGAAGGCGATGAGCACCGAGGCGGTAAAGCTAAGCAGGTGGTTGCTGGTGAAGAAGCGTGACATGGTGAGGGCGAAGATGGTTATCACCAGGAGGAAGCGGCCCTGGGGGGTGATGGCGGGGATCACCGCTTAGGGCAGGGGGACGGGTGCCTTCTCCAGCACCTCTTCCACGATGAGCTCCGGGGTCACCCCGGAAAGCTCCGCCTCGCTCATGAGGATCAGGCGGTGGGCAAGTACAAAGGGGGCCAGCTCCTTGACGTGCTCGGGGATGACGTACTCCATCCCGCGGATCAGGGCCAGCGCCTGGGCGGCCCGGCGCAGGGCGAGGGAGCCGCGGGGGCTTGCTCCCACCTGCACGTCGGGGTGCTCGCGGGTGAGCCGGACCAGGTTTACGATGTAGGAGAGGACCGGGTCGCTTACGTGGATCTTTCTGGTCAGTGCCTGAAGCTCCAGCACCTCCTCCGGGGTGAGGATGGGGGAGAGGTGCTCAATGGGGTGTTCAAACTGCTGGGCCTTGAGCATCTCCACCTCCCGCTCGGCGCTGGGGTAGCCCACCGCCTGCTTGAGCAGGAAGCGGTCCAGCTGGGCCTCGGGGAGGGGGTAGGTGCCCTGCTGTTCAATGGGGTTTTGGGTGGCGATGACGAAGAAGAGCTCGGGGAGGGGGTGGCTTATCCCGTCCACCGTGACCTGCTGCTCCTCCATCGCCTCCAGCAGGCTTGACTGAGTGCGGGGGCTGGTGCGGTTGATCTCGTCGGCTAGGAGGATATTGGTAAAGACGGGCCCGGGCTGGAAGTTGAACTCCCGCTTTACCGGGTCGTAGACGGTGGCCCCGGTAACGTCGGCGGGCAGCAGATCGGGGGTGAACTGGATGCGGGTGAACTTGGCGGCGATGGAGCGGGCCAGGGACTTGGCCAGCATGGTCTTGCCCACCCCGGGAACATCCTCCATCAGCAGGTGGCCGCGGGAGAGGAGGGTGACTACGGTGCGCTCTATTACCGGGTCCTTGTCCAGGATGACCGTCCCAAGTTGGGCGACCAAGCGGCTGAGCTTCTCGTGGGCCAGGGCGATCTCCCCTCTGCTGGGGGCGGCTAGCGTCTTTCCCATGCTCATCTCCTGGCTGGGGCTACCTGCTTTCTAAATATAACCCCAAGCCCGCTACCACTACCACTCATCGGGCAGATTCATCCGCCTAAGGATCTCGTTCAGCTCGCCGGTGGAGGCGAAGCGGATGGTGATGGAGCCTGCGCCAGCGGGGGTCTGGCGGATGGTGGCCTTGGCGCCCAGGTGGTCGCTGAGACGGCGGGAGAGTTCCCCCAGGGTGGGAGGTGGGGAGGGGCCCTTGGCCTTGGGCCCCTTCCCCTCGTTCAGGCGGCGGGCGCGCCGCTCAAGCTCCCTCACCGACCAGCCCCGGCGCAGAGCCTCCACCGCCAGCCGTTCGCGCTGCTCCGCGGGGGCCATGAGCAGGGCGCGGCCGTGGCCGGCGGTGAGATCCCCTTGGTCAATCAGTGCCTGGGCGGTGGGGGGAAGCTCAAGCAGTCTTATGGTGTTGGTTACTGCGGGGCGGGAGAGGCCCAGAAGCTCTGCGATCTGGGCGTGCTTCAGCCCCTGTTCCTCGGCCAGCCGCCGGTAGGAGTGGGCCAGCTCCAGGGGGGAGAGGTCGCGGCGCATGAGGTTCTCCACCAGCGCCTGGGTAAGCATCTCCCCCTCGGGCAGGTGGCGCACGATGGCGGGGGCGTGGCGGCGGCCAAGCATCTTCAGGGCCCTTAGGCGCCGCTCGCCGGCTATGAGGATGTAGCGCTCGCCGGTAAGGCACACCACCAGCGGCTGGAGCAGGCCGTGGGCCTCAATGGAGCGGGCCAGCTCCTCAATCTCCGCCTGGTCAAGGTTTCGGCGCGGCTGGAAGGGGTTGGGCTCAATGAGGTCTAGCTCCAGCTGGCGAAGCTCCCCCCGAAGCTCCGAGCCCGCCCCGGGGATGAGCTGGCTCAGTCCCCGGCCCAGGCGGCGCTTCTCCTCCTGTTTCTTAGCCGACAAGGGCGCTCACCTCCTCGGCCAGGCGGCGGTAGGCCTCGGCCCCGCTGGAGCTGGGGGCGTAGCGGAAGATGGAGCTGCCGTGGGAGGGGGCCTCGGCCAGCCTTACGTTTCGCGGGATGACGGTAGCAAAGACGGGCAGGGTCAGGCTCTGGCGCACCTCCAGCACCACCTCGTGGGCCAGGCGGGTGCGGGTGTCAAACATGGTAAGTAGGATGCCCATGATGGAGAGGGAGGGATTGAGCTCCAGGCGCACCTGGTCAATGGTGGAGACGATCTTGGCCAGTCCGCTCAGGGAGTAGAACTCGGTCTGCACCGGGATTATTACCCGCTTTGCG
>JALSIF010000170.1 GCA_026981635.1 bacterium
CAGGGCCTCGGCGGCGGCGATCTTCATCTCCAGGTTGATCTCCTCCGCCTGCACGTCCAGCGCCCCCCGGAACACCCCGGGGAAGGCGAGCACGTTGTTGATCTGGTTGGGGTAGTCGCTTCTGCCTGTGGCCACCACCGCCGCCACCTTGGCCGCCTCCTCCGGGGCGATCTCCGGCACCGGGTTGGCCAGGGCAAAGACGATGGGGTCCTTGGCCATCACCTTGAGGTCCTCCACCGTCACCGTATTGGGGGCGCTCACCCCGAGGAACATGTCGGCGTCCTTTAGGGCGTCACGCAGCTTTCCCCGGATGCGTTCCGGGTTGGTGTGCTCGGCGTACCACTGCTTGCCCGCCTGGCCAGGGTAGAGCTCGTCGCGGGTGATGATCCCCTCCTTGTCCACCCCGATAAAGTGCTGCACCCCGTAGGCCATGAGCAGCTTGGTGCAGGCGATGCCCGCCGCCCCGATCCCCTGCACCACCACCTTCATCTCCCTAAGGTCCTTGCCCACCACCTTGGCTGCGTTGATGGCCGCCGCCAGCACCACGATGGCCGTGCCGTGCTGGTCGTCGTGGAAGACCGGGATGTCCAGCACCTCGCTCAGCCGCTCCTCCACATAGAAGCAGCGGGGGGCGGCGATGTCCTCCAGGTTGATCCCCCCAAAGCCGGGCGACAGGACCACCACCACCTCCACCAGCCGCTCCGGGTCCTTTACGTCCCGAAGGACGATGGGCCAGGCGTCAATGCCGGCAAACTCCTTAAACAGCATCGCCTTGCCCTCCATCACCGGCAGCGCCGCCTCCGGCCCCAGGTTGCCCAGCCCCAGCACCGCGCTCCCGTCGGTGACGATGGCCACCGTGTTTCGCTTGACGGTCAGGTTCCAGACCTTCTTGGGGTCCTCGGCGATGGCCTCGCTCACCCGCGCCACCCCCGGGGTGTAGGCCATGCTGAGGTCGTTTCGGGTGCGGATGGGGATCTTGGGCTGGACACGGATCTTGCCCCCCAGGTGGAGCAGGAAGGTGTCGTCAGAGACGTGGATCAGCTCAATCCCCTCCAGCGCCCTCAGGGCCTCAATCACCTGCTGGCTGTGTTCCTGGGAGGAGCAGGCGATGGTGAAGTCGCGGATTGAGTAGTTTCCCCCCACCTCCACCAGGTCAATGGCCTCCACATCGGCTCCCACCTCGGCGATGGCGCGCGAGATCTTGGAGAAGACGTCGGGGCCGATGCCCATCTTGATGCGGGCGGTGATGGCATAGCTGGCTGAAAGGTGCGGCATGGCTACCAGATTAGTTTATCCCCTGGTGAGGCTCGGCGGGCGGGGGCCGGTGGAGTAGAATAGGGCCACCGAAACCTCGGGGGGAAGAACGCTCTTTGGGCCGACTTCCCGGGAGGAGGGAAATGAACTGGAAGGGAATCTTTGCCTTCGGCATCGTCGCTGGCCTCTCTGGCCTGCTTACCATCTACGGCGTCATCCCCGCCCGGGCGGGCTACGCCGTCATGCTCATCATCGGCCTGGCGGTGGCCTACTGGGTGGGCAACTTCACCACCGGCCGCCCCTTCCTGCACGGCTTCTGGGTCGGGGTGGTCTATGGCCTGGTGGCCGGCCTCATCGGCATCCTGCTGTTTGACACCATGCTTGCCAACAACCCCCAGATGGCCGAGCAGATGAAGCAGGCCAAAGAGGCCTTCTCGGGCGATTTTGACCGCTTTACTCGTATTGCGATGTGGATCGGTCTGCCCTTCCAGATGGTGGTGGACGGCCTCATCATGGGCGTCTTTGGCTGGGTGGGCTGGATGATCTTCGGCGGTAAAAAGCCGGCTGAGGAGATGACCGCAATTGAGCCCGTCCCGCCTCCACCTCCGTCACCGGAACCAACTCCACCCTCCACCGAGCCCCAGACGACCGAGCAAAGCGAGGAGCAGAAGGAGCTCTAGGTCTGGGAAATAACGAGCCTATATTGTCGCTGGAACCAAGTACCACGCCTCTCTGAATTGTTAGCTTACACCTGCGGAAACGCAAAACATAACTGTTCAGCTAACTACAAGATAGCTAATCAGAACTCCGACTTGACGCCTCGTCAGATTTCTTATATTCTGACTTTGGGAACACAACTAGGGGAGTGGGGGTCGTGAACTGGAAAGGAATTCTGATTCTTGGAGTCATAGCAGGGCTTACCAACCTCCTTTATATCTACGACGTCCTATCCGCGAGAGGAGGTTACATAGTCTTCCTGCTTGTACTAATCGCGGTAGCCGTCTGGTCTGCCAAGGGCGTCTCAGAACGACCCTTCCTTCACGGCTTTTGGATCGGTGTGGTCTACACAGTGGTAGCTAAGGGGCTGGTGACCATCACTCTGATGGATGCCGCTGTCACGAACGTCCCAGAACTAGAAGACCCCTTCTCACGCCAAGTCGCTGCGGAATTTACCACTTGGTCACTGTCCATCTTTTGGCTCTACCTCGCTCTTAGCACCATAATCCAGTCCATCATCTACGGACTTATTATTGGAGCTGTCAGCTGGTTTGGCTGGACTGTTTCTTCTGGAATGAGGTCAAAGAGACCTGATCATGAGGATCTCCCGCTCAGCGAAACCCAATACCCAGACGACAATATAGGGATTTAGCCCTCCAACTTAGGACAGGAATAAAATAGGCTCGCAGTGATTCGCGACCGGGACTACTTGGAGCGGGAGGAGGACCAGCGCCTGGCCCCCTACGCC
>JALSIF010000171.1 GCA_026981635.1 bacterium
GATAGCGCTTGCCGTCAACGATGATATCCACCAGCGGCCTCTCGGGAAGCTTGGCCATTACTCCTCGTCACCTCCATACCAGGCTCGCATCCTCCTGGCCAGCGGGTGGGCGATCTGCTCCGCCTCCCGCCTGGGGTCCCGGTGGGTCCTCACCGGCTCCAGGGTGGGCTGATAGAGGGACATAAGCCCCGAGGCGTAGCTGGCCTGGAACACCTTGGCCGCCCCCTTGCCCCGACGGATCTTCTCCTCAAACTCGTGGCTGAAGTGCCTCAGCGCCCCCTGCATGGCCCAGGCGGCCGCATCACCCAGGGCGCAGAAGCTCTTGGTCTCAATCCCCTCGGCGATGTCGGCAAGGAGCTTCACATCCTCACTGACCCCCTCGCCCCGAAGGATGCGCTCCAGCACCATCCTCATCCAGGGGGTGCCCTCCCGGCAGGGGGTGCACTTGCCACAGCTCTCGTGGGCGTAAAAGCGGATCAGGTTGTGGGCCGCCCAGACGATGTCGGTATCCTCGTCCATCACGATGACCGCCCCCGACCCCAGCAGGGTCCCCGCCGTCACGCAGTCCTCGTAGGTAAGTGGGGTGTCCAAGAGGTCATTGTCGGTGGCATCGCCGGGGATCATGGGGGCAGAGGAGCCGCCCGGGATGACCGCCTTTACCTTCTTTCCCCCCGGCGGCCCGCCACAGACGTCATAGATCAGCTCCCTTAGGGTTATCCCGAAGGGGAACTCGTAGTGGCCCGGCCGCTGAACGTGGCCGCTTACGCAAAACATCCTCATCCCCGGGCTCTTCTCCGTCCCGTAGGAGAGGTGCCAGTCGGCCCCCAGGGCGATGATGGCGGGGACGGTGGCGATGGTCTGCACATTGTTTACCGTGGTGGGCAGGTCAAAGGCCCCCTTCTGGGCGGGGAAGGGCGGCTTGGGCCGGGGGTACCCCCGCTCCCCCATAAGCGAAGAGAGCAGCGCCGTCTCCTCGCCGCAGATATAGGCCCCCGCCCCGGTCTGCACATAGACGTCCAGCGAAAAGTCGGTGCCGAAGATGTTTTTGCCCAGGTAGCCCTTCTCGTAGGCTTCTTCAATTGCCCGGTTCATACACCGGATCTGCTTGAACATCTCCCCCCGGATGTAGATGTAGCAGGTGTTTGCGCGGATGGCGTAGCTTGCGATGATGATCCCCTCCAGAAGCAAGTGGGGGGACCAGGTCATGATCTCCCGGTCGTTTGCCGTCCCCGGCTCCGACTCGTCGCCGTTTACCACCAGGAAGTGCTCCAGGCCGTCGTCCTTGGGCATGAAGGACCACTTGAGCCCGGTGTTGAAGCCAGCCCCGCCCTTGCCCCTAAGGCCGCTTCGCTTGACCTCCTCAATCACCTCGTCGGGGCTCATGGTGGTGAGCGCCTTGCGGGCCGCCGAGTAGCCCACCATGCCCTCCTCGGCATCCTCGCACAGCTTGGTCTGCTCGTAGACCGAAAGCTTCCAGTAGTCCTCAATGTGGCGCCCAAAGCTGCACACTCTCACTTCCTTCGGTGCCATCAGCGCGCCTCCCCCTTGGGATTGAGGGTCCGCTTTTCCGGCAGGCTGGCCAGGATCTCGTCCAGCTTCTCCGGGGTGACGTTCTCGTAGTAGTCCTGGTTGATCTGCACCACCGGCGCCCCGCAGCAGGCGGCCAGGCACTCCACCGGCGTAAGGGTGAAGCGCCCGTCCGGGGTGGTCTCAAACTCCCCGATGCCCAGCTTCTCCTTCAGGTGCTCAATGAGTCTTTCCGCCCCGCACAGGGCACAGCTCAGGGTGCGGCAGACCTGGATGTTGTAGTCCCCCACCGGCTGGGTGTAAATCATGGTGTAGAAGGTGGCCACCCCCATCACCTCGGTGGGGCTAACCTCGCAGAACTCGGCCAGCTCCTCCATCTGCCGGCGGCTCACCCACTTGTGGTGCTGGGCCACCTCCATCAGGGCAGGCACCAGCATCCCCCGCCGCCACGGGTAGCGCCCCTCAAGCCTGAGCAGCTTCTCCCACACCTCGGGAGCGATGGCCGAATCCTTGCGCGGGGTGTAGTGGCCCAGGTCCCAGCGGGTCATCTTCCACCTCCTCCTGCGGGGCTTTCAGGTCTTTCCCTCTTCATCGGTCAATCTCTCCCAAGACCAGGTCAATGCTGCCGATTACGGTCACCACATCGGCGATAAGGTGCCCCTTCACCAGCCGGGGCAGGGCCTGAAGGTGCACGAAGGCGGGGGCGCGGATCTTCACCCTAAAGGGCTTCGGCCCCCCCTCGCTCTTTACGTAGTAGCCCATCTCCCCCTTGTTGGACTCCACCGCCGCATAGGCCTCCCCCTTGGGCGGGCGGATGCCCTCGGTCCAGTACTTGAAGTGGTGGATGAGCTCCTCCATGGAGGAGTTGATGTTCACCCTGCCCGGCGGGGTGAACTTGGGGTGGCGGGCGTAGTTGTCTCCCCGCGGCATCTTCCTCAGCCGCTCCACAGCCTGGCGAATGATGCGGCAGCTCTGCCTTAGCTCCTCCATCCTCACCAGGTAGCGGTCGTAGGTGTCCCCCTTCTCCCCCACCGGGATGTCAAACTCAAACTCCTCATAGCGGCAGTAGGGGAAGGCTCGCCTCACGTCGTAGGCCACCCCGCTTCCCCTAAGCACCGGCCCGGTAAGCCCCCACTCCAGGGCCTCCTTGGGGCCGATCACCCCGATGCCCTGGGTGCGCCGAAGCCAGAT
>JALSIF010000172.1 GCA_026981635.1 bacterium
GGACCGGATCAACATGATTGAGCTTGAGGGCCACCAGGTCCCCGAAGAAGTGGTGCTGGAGGCCATCGCCTTCGGCCACCAGGAGATCCAGCGGCTGGTGGATCAGTTTGATGAGATTCGCCGTGAGCTGGGCAAGCCCAAGGTGGAGTATGAGGCACCCCCCGAGCCACCGGAGGAGATCAAACAACGCATCGTCGCCTTCGTGGAGGAGGAGTTTGGCAAGCGCTATCCCTTTGACCAGAAGCAGGACATCTTTGAGACCAAGCGGGAGCTTTCCGAGCAACTCAAGAGCCAGCTTGCCGAGGAGCTGGGGGAGGAGGCGGAGGAGAAGCTTCAGGGCTTTGACCGGGTCTTTGACAAGGCGGTCAAGAAGTTCGTCCGCCAGCAGACCATCAGCCGGGGCATCCGGGTTGACGGGCGCACCCCCGACCAGATAAGGCCCCTATCGTTAGATGTGGGTCTGCTTCCCCGTGCCCACGGCTCGGGGCTGTTTACCCGCGGGCAGACCCAGGTGCTTACCTCCCTCACCCTGGGCACCATTAGCGACCAGCAAAAGATAGACACCATGTACGCAGACGACTTCAAGCGCTTCATGCACCACTACAACTTCCCCCCTTACTGCGTAGGGGAGGTGAAGCCCATCCGCGCGCCCAGCCGACGGGAGATCGGCCACGGGGCGCTGGTGGAGAAGTCGCTGGCTCCGGTGATCCCCTCGGAGGAAGACTTCCCCTACACCATCCGCCTGGTGAGCGAGGTGCTGGAGAGCAACGCCTCCAGCTCCATGGCCTCGGTGTGCGCCTCAACCCTGGCCCTGATGGACGGTGGCGTCCCCATCAAGGCTCCGGTGGCGGGCATCTCCATCGGCCTCATGTGGGAGGGGGATGACCAGTACGTGCTGCTTACCGACATATCCGGTTTTGAGGACTTTAACGGCGACATGGACTTCAAGATCGCTGGCACCAAGCAGGGCATTACCGGAATTCAGCTGGATGTAAAGATTGAGGGGCTGAGCCAGGAGATCTTGGCCGAGGCGCTGGAGCGGGCCAAGGAGGCCAGGCTTGAGATCCTTCGCCGCATCCGCGAGACCATCGCCATGCCCAGGCCACAGCTGAGCCCCTTCGCTCCCAAGATGGTCACCCTTCAGATTGACCCGCTGGAGATCGGCATCATCATTGGTCCCGGTGGGCGCACCATCAAGCAGATGGAGATGGAGTATGAGTGCTCCATTGACATCCAGGAGGATGGGACCATCTTTGTGGCCGGCCACGACCCCAAGAAGGTTCAGGCCTGCATTGACAAGATTGAGCAGCTTACCGCCGAGATAGAGATCGGCCAGGAGTATGAGGGGCGGGTAGTAAAGATAATGCCCTTCGGCGCCTTTGTAAACCTGGGGCGCCAGGATGGCCTGCTCCATATCTCCAAGGTGGCCCCCTACCGGGTGGACAAGGTGGAGGATGTAATTAAAGTGGGTGACATCATCAAGGTCCGGGTGGCAGAAATTGACGATCGGGGGAGAATAAACCTTGAGCGGGTAGACCTGGACGAGGTGGGGCCCCCCCGTGGGGGAGCAGGCCCCGATGGCAGGGGAAAGGGGCGCAAGCCTGCCCACTCCCACCCGCGGGGCGGTGGACAGCACGGTGGGGGCAGACACCGTCCCCGCCACTGATAAAATATGCATTAGGCATGTTAAGATCTTTTCCAGCCTTAGGATAACTTGAGAAGGAGGTCATCCGATGCGTGCAGTCCCACTAGTGTTGACTTTGGCGCTAGTAGGAATGGTTCTGGCCCTGACTGGGTGCCCCAAAGGCGGGGGGAGTTCTGAGGTTGGTGGAAAGCAGAAGATCAACACCAGCCTCAAGTACGGTTCAGGTCAGCCCCCCAGCCTGGACGCGCCCGACGTAGGCAGCCAGGGCGGCGGTAACTAGCGAGGAATCAATCAAGAAAAGCAGAAACCACCATGGGTACAGCCCATGGGGCCCTAGTGCTCGACTTCCGATCAGGCGGTCAGCGTGCTGCGAGTGGGTATTAGAAAGGCGAAATGGGTTTTCTACGAGAGCTAATCGATCCTAATGCTCGTGAGCTCAGACGACTGAGAAAACGAGTTACTCATATCAACGCCCTTGAGTCCGAATTTCGCGACCGCCCGCTGGAGGAGCTGCGCGATCGCATCCAGGAGATCCGGAAGGAGATAGAGGGGGTGGAGTCCATTGAGGAGCAGGAAAAGCTCATGGACCGCCACCTCAACGAGGTCTTCGCCATCGTCCGGGAAACCGCCCGCCGTACCATTGGGCTTAGGCACTACGACGTGCAGCTTATGGCGGGCATCGTGCTGCACGAGGGACGCATCGCCGAGCAGAAGACCGGTGAGGGAAAGACCCTGTCGGCTACCTGCGCGGTGGTGCTCAACGCCCTAACCGGTCGCGGTGTCCACGTGGTCACGGTAAACGACTACCTGGCCCGCCGTGACGCCGAGTGGATGGGGCCCATCTACCACACCCTGGGGCTGAGTGTGGGGGTTCTCCAGCACGACCTGGGCAAGGCAGACCGCCAGCGGGTCTACGCCTCTGACATCGTCTATGGCACCAACCACGAGTTCGGCTTTGACTACCTTCGGGACAACATGGTGATTGAGCTCTCCCAGCGGGTTCAGCGTGACCTCTACTTTGCCATCGTGGACGAGGTGGACTCGATCCTCATTGACGAGGCGCGCACCCCG
>JALSIF010000173.1 GCA_026981635.1 bacterium
GTTCTGCAAAGCTAAAGGCCTCCCTCACCAACTCCAGGGTGGACCGTCCGTAGCACTCCAACAGGTCATCATCACCCAGTTCCCTAGTAGCCAGCCGGCCGGTCCCGTCCACCTCAATGTCCTCTCCGTTGAGGACCACCCTGACCAGCACCTCATCCCCCCGCGCCACTTCCCGCTCAATCCAGGCAAGGATCTCACTGATGCGCGAAACCCCCGCCGGCGGCTCAACCGGGGAGAAGTTGTAGAGCACCCGCGCCTTGGTGAGTTTCTCCGCCACCTCAGAAAGCTCAATCGGCAGGGGGCCGCATGGACTTTACCTGGAATGCGAAAGCGGGACGAGAAAGCCCCTAGGAGGGTGAGAGGATGTTCTCCTCCAGCGCTGGCACATGGGGCGGAGGGTTCTCCTGCCGTTCCCTGACCAGCTCAAGCCAGCGCCCCATGAATTGGTGGGCGAGCTCTCTCAGGCGGGGGCCATGGGTCTCTGCCTGCCTACGAAGGTCCTCCTCATCCCTCACCCAGGGGGAGGAAAGGATCTTCTCCCTCACCCGCTCCACGCTCATCCAGCGCTCAAAGAGGAAGCGGTCGTCAATCTCCAGGTGAAACTGGAGGGCGTAGCAGGTGCGGTCCAGCCGGAAGGCCTGCACCGAGGCAAGCTCACTTGCCGCAAGCAGCCTCCCTCCCACCGGCACCTCGTCCATGTAGTCGTAGTGGAAGTGAAAGACCACCTCATCGGGCCTTAAAAGGTCAAAGAGCGGGTCTCCCTCTGCCTGGGGAGTAAGTACGATGGGGGCAAAGCCGATCTCCGGCGGGCGCGGCGCACTCTCCACCGTGCAGTCAAAGGCCACATTGATGATCTGGGCCCCCAGGCACACTCCCAGGATGGGGATGCGCAGGCGGTGGAGATGACGGACGAACTCCTGCTCAAAGCTTAGGAATGGGTATTCATCAACATCGTAGACGCCCATCCCCCCGCCCATGATGATCAGGCCCAGGGCCTCCGTCAGCTCAGGGCGAGCGTCAGGCTCACGGAAAAAGTCCACGTAGCGCCAGGGGATACCCGACTGGTCCAGGGTTTCCCCCAAGACCCCCAGGTCCTCCATCTCCTCGTGGCGAAAGACCAGCACCGCCTTCTCCATCGCTGCAGCTCCTCCGGCGGCCAATTCTAACCGGGCGGGAACCTGGGAGCAAGAGTGAGATATTTTATCTCCAACAGAGGGTATATGACACGCAACCTCCTTCCCCCACCGTCCGAGCCGGTGGGGGATTTGTTTTGCCAACCTATATTATCTTATCTCATTCTCTCCATCTGCTTCGAGCGCTTAGCTAAGACATTTCTGACCATAGGCAGGGTATCAGAGGAAGATGAAACCGAACAAAGGAGGATGAGTCTTGGGACAGCCAGGAAAAGCAGTCAGGGATCTGTTTGATGCCTTAACCCAGTCTGCGAGCAATGCAAAGTTAGTATCATTAGGCAAGCTGGCCATCTTACCCCTTTCCCTCCATTCTCACCCCAAAGCAGAATTCATGCTGATGAACAGGGCGTTGGAGCGGGGCCTGGTTGAATTTGGGGAGCTTGAAAGCTCCGATGTAAACAGGATCAGGGTAACCAACCGGGCCAAAATCCCCGTGCTGGTGCTGCCGGGGATGGTGCTTGAGGGTGCCTGGCAGGACCGTACCGCCACCCGCCCCTTCGTTATCCCGGCAGGCTACTCAGGCCCGATCCCGGTCTTCTGCGTGGAGCGTCGCCGCTGGGGAGGTGGAAGGCGGTTTTCACGCATCGCCGGCAGTCTGGACTCGCTTATGCTCAGCAAGTTTAAGGCAATGAAAGCAAAACAAGAGGAGGTTTGGGAGGGGATTCATAGGCGCATGCTCCGCTCCCAGATTGCCAGCTCCACCGAGTCCTACCGAGACCTGCTGTCCGGCAGGGAACACCGCATGCTAGCTGAGCGCCTGGCTGAAAGGGTTCGCCTCCCCAGGGAAGCTAACGGCTTTGTCCTCTTCCTGGACGGAAAGCTCATTGCCCTGGAGCTCCTGCCCACCCACGAGGCCGCCGCCCAGACCTTCACCGAGCGGCTGAAGGCAACCGCGGTCAACCTGGTTGACCTTGAGACCCTGCACGAGCTTAACCGGGGGGGAGCGGCTAAGAAAGCGAGGGAAACGGATGGCAGAGCCGGGGAACTTCGCGCTAAGCTCAGCGAACTCCTTAGCCGCACCTCCAAGGGGGAGCAGGAGCTAGAGGAGAGCGAGGTGGGAAACCTGACCAAGCTTCGCAGCGAACGGGGCGATTATGCCGAAGTGGTGGTTTGGCAGGGGATGCCCCTCTACCTCTACGCCACCAGCAAGGAAGCGGTGGAGCTGGAGGAGGATCTGAACCGGAGGTACTCCTACCTGCTAGAGCGCTATGCGATAGATCTAGAGAGACATCGCCAAAACCTGATACAAGCTATTGAGGAGCTCTCCATCCTTTCCGATAGGAGCCGGGATGTCCTGACTCGGGAGGAGCTAATAGAGATCATTGGAGCCATGGAGCGCCTGCACTCAGCCCTTCGCAGGCTTGAGCGAAGATCAGAAGCTGCAGGCAAACCGATTCACCCTGAGCGATTGGCCGAGGTGCGCCGCAGGGTGATAGAGAGGCTGGTTGAGCAGGTGGAGCAGGTGGCCTAGGGCAGGCTGGCAACTTACCTCACCTCCTTAGCCGGACGGCCGGTG
>JALSIF010000174.1 GCA_026981635.1 bacterium
TGGCGATGGCGACCGGCCAGACGGTGGGGCTGGTGAGGTTGTCCACCCGCTCAAAGGCGTCGGTGGTAAAGCCGGTGGCGGTGAGGGTCAGCTCCAGGTACCAGACCCCCTGCTCGGTGGAGACTACCCCGGCCAGGGTGTCGCTGTCCAAGGGGACAAAGGCGGAGCGGCGCACCTCGGCGAAGTTGAGCTTCTTGAAGGCCTGGCTAAATCCGGTGGTGGCCAGGGCCAGGTTGGGGTCGGAGTTGACGTTGGCCATGTCGGCAAACTCCAGCGGCGCGTCGGAGGCGCGGGCGGAGAAGTAGAGCCGGGTGAGGGGCGGCAGACCATCCAGCTCCACCGTCTGGGGGCTCTCCTGGTCCTGGAAGGGGCCGAAGCGGCGGGGGAGCATCCCCGGACCGGGGTCGGGAGTCTGGTCGGCCTGGTCAAAGCGGATGGCGGGCCGGTCGTCGGCGTAGATGTAGTAGTAGACCTGGCCACGGCCGCTGTCGTCGGCATCGCCGAAGGTGACCTGGACGGTGGTGAGGCCGGTGGCTACCGCCGAGGTGACGCCGGGACTGTCCGGGTCGTCCCACACCGGCGGGGTGGTGTCGGGGACTTCGCTGATGGCGTAGATTCGGCCCGAGGTATCGGTGGTGATGAGCTGGCGGGGTCCCTCCGGATTCTGGTAGGGAACCAGGGCGGAGATGGCCTCCCCGGACAGGGCCAGGTCGCCCTGCCAGATCACTTCCAGGGGATCGGGAGTCAGCACCCGGAGGCTGCCCAGCTTGGTGATCAGGGAGAAGGTCCGGCCGGCAAAGCTAATCGGGCTTGCCTCCACTTCGGCGCCCAGCTCCAGAGTGGAGATGACCGAGCCGTCAAGCAGGCTGAACTGGCTCACTCTGCCCCCTGATCCGATGGCCAACCCGGGGACCGAGCCGGCGGCAATCGCTGCGGGCAGGGAGAGAGGGGCGGCGATGGTGGGACCCAGCGAGCTGTCCTGTAGGGGGGTTCCGCCCAGGGGGATGAGCCAGCGGGAGCCGTTTACGTCGTCTACTCCGCCAGTGCCCGCAAGGAGGGAGGGGGGGAAGGCGCCGTTATCTGGCTGGGCAAAACTGATTGGGGCCACCACCTCCTGGTCCAGGGGGAGGGTCTCCTCCAGCCCCAGCCCGTTCACCCTGAGGAGGACCAGCTTGCCCGAGCGGGTCCCCAGGGCGATGAGATCGCCGGCCAGGGTGGGAGGAGAGGTGAACTCCCGATCCTGGGTGCTGCCGGTCATCTGGAACTGGTCCAGGGTGGCACCGTCGTAGAGGTCCAGGGCGTAGACCGAGCCATCGCTTCCCGCCACCACTACCCGGTCTTCGCTCAGACCGGTAAGCTCGCGGGGGAGGAAGAGGGGGCTATTGCCGAACTGGGTCTGAAAGCTTCGCTCCCAGCGCTTGGTTCCGCTGCCCAGGTCAAGCCCCAGTACCTTGCCAGTGGTGGAGACCGCCACCACCACCCCCCGCGCCACCAGGGGGGGAGCCTGAAAGATGGAACCGGGGATGCCACCCTCGTCAAAAGTCCATAGGGGCTCGGCCCCGGGGGTGAGGGGGAGGTGGTAGGCGCGGATGTCCTGGCCGGTGTTCAGCACCAGGCGGTCGGCCGATACCACCGGCCAGATGCGGAAGGTGGCTCCCCCGGGGGGGACCTCTATCACCACCGGGTTTTGGGTGTCAAAGGGGCCCAGGGAGAGGAAGGGGGCCTGGCCTGAGCGCTGGGGGTCACCCTGGACGGTGGCCCACTCAAAGGACTGGGCCGGGGTGGTGATCACAGTGGGCGGGTCGGGCAGGGCGGGGTTCTCGTTGCCCGCGCTGTCCTCGGGGAGGACGGCCAGGGTGTAGGTGGTGTCCGGTTCCAGGGCGAGGATGAAGGTGAAGGGGGGTGTGTCGTCGGGACCGGGGATGAAGGTGGTGGTGGGGGTACGGGGCGAGGGGAGGGAGCCCAGGGCGCCCTGGAAGACGTAGATGTTGTAGCGCACCGGCGGGCTGGGGCCGTCGGGCTCCGAGGGGTCGGTGGCGCTGCCGAAGTAGATGCGGTAGTTGACCAGGGTCTGGTCGGCGCTGAACTCAACAAACTCGGCCCTGGTGATACCCACCGTCTCGTCCCACTGGGGGGGAGTGGTGTCGGGGGCAAAGACGGAGACCGTCTCCACCTCGCTCACGGGGCCGATAAGCGGCTCCGGCGGTATCCCCACCGGCCTCAGCAGGTAGGCGTAGGTGCCGGGAGAAAGCCCCTGGTCCACCACGGTGTAGATGGGGTGGGTGTTAGGGGGAGGGGAGGCGGCGCGGGGCACCGTCAGGGGCGGATCGTGGGGGGGTGCCCCGCCGGGGACCAGGACGGTGCCGGGCTTTAGCTGGTCTCCCTCCACGAAGTCGTCGGCGGTGGGGACCGGGCCAGAGAAGGCGCGGCGCAGCAGCTGATAGCCGGCGATGCCGCTGCCGAAGTTCTGCACCAGGGCGTTTACCTCAACGAAGCTTATTAGGTTGTCACCGTTTACGTCGCGAAACTGGATCTCCTGACTGGTTCCCGAGAGGCCGAAGTGGGAGACCAGGTCGGCGGCATCACCAAAGTCCACCTCGCCGTTGTTGTTGAAGTCGCCCGGGATGCGCTCCTGCCAGCTCACCGTGGCCTGTTCGGCGGCGGGGGTGATGGTCAGGGTGGGA
>JALSIF010000175.1 GCA_026981635.1 bacterium
GGCAACACCACCCACCGCTCACTGGCCATCGCCGCCCGGCTGGTAAAACAGGGGCTCAGGGTGGAAGAGATCACCAACTACCTATACAACTACCGCACCGTTCCCCAGCTGCGGCTGTTTGGGGAAATACTTGGCACCATTCGCTCCTACCCTGAACTCAGCCTGGTGGTGGGCGAGGCCACCCTGGAGATGTACCAGCGGACCGGCACCTCCTACGAGGACACCAATGGGGCGGTGGAGCTTTTAAAAACGGTGGGCGACCACTCCCTGGCTGCCCTGCTCAAGGAACAGTCCCCCGGGGTGGTGAAGGTGAGCCTGCGTTCCAAGGACCCGGCGGTGGACGTAAACCGGGTGCTGAACCCGCTGGGGGGCGGTGGCCACCCAGGTGCCGCCGGCTGCACCATCCAGGGCAGCGTTGAGCATGCCCGAAAGCTGCTTGTTGCTGCCCTGCGGGACTACCTCTCCCAGCTTTCCCCACCCTCCCCCTGAGGAGGTCCAACCGCCATGGCGGAAAGGATATCCAGCGGCTTCCTCAACCTCAACAAGCCGGCCGGCATGACCTCCTACGACGTAATCCGGCACCTCAAGCAATTTCTCCCCTATCGCACCAAGATAGGTCACGGAGGCATTCTGGACAAGCCGGCGGAGGGAGTTCTGCCGGTAGGGGTGGGCAAGGCCACCCGCCTCTTTGAATACTTCCAGCTCCTGCCCAAGCACTACCGGGGAACCATCCTCCTGGGAGTACTCACCGACACTCTGGACCTAAACGGCAGCCTGGTGGAGACCGACCCGCTGGTGGCCATCCCCGACCCAGTGGAGCTAAACCGCCTGGCCGAAGGGGAATTTACCGGCACCATCACCCAGGTTCCCCCCCTCTACTCCTCCCTCAAGCAGGGTGGTCAGCCCCTCTACCGCCTGGCCATGGAGGGAAGGGAGGTGGAGCCCAAACCCCGCCAGGTCCAGATCTACCGCCTCACCATCACCGAAGTTGAAACCATCCCTGCTGAGCGGCTCAAGCAGGAGGTGGCGGATCGGGAGGAGGGTCCCGATCTTTCTTCCGCCGACCTTGCTGCCGAACTTCCCTTGGTCCACTTTGAGACCCTCTGCGGTGGCGGCACCTACGCCCGCGCCCTGGCACGGGACATCGCCCGACGGGCTGGCACGGTAGGCATTCTCTACCACCTCACCCGCACCCGGGTAGGCCCCTTCACCCTTGAGGAAGCCACCACTCCTCAGGATCTCAACTCGCCAGAGGCGGTGAGGGAGAGGCTGCTTCCCCCTCTGGTGGCTGCCTTTCCCGAGCGCTGCGTGCTGGCTACCGACTATGAGCTTGCCCGTCTCCTGCAGGGGAACCTGGTCCCCATTGACCTTCGCCGACTGGGCTTCAACATTGAGCAGTTTTATCCCCCTGCCTACCTTGCCGCCTGGCGGGAGCTGCCTGAGCCTGCTTTGCACCCCGAGCAGGACGACCTGCCGGTCTTTATGGTGGACAGCGAGGGCAACCTGGCCCAGGTGTGCAAGATGGTGGGAGAGCCCATCGGGGGGAGGGTAAACTTGCGCATACGCAAGAACCTGGCCGGCTGAGACCGGCTGAAGGAGAATGTGGTGGGGTGAAGTCTAGAACGTGGCTCTGGGGAGTTTTGCTGGTCCTCCTTCTGCTTGGCCCTTCTGCCCCCGCCGGGCCCTACCCCTATCCCCCCTTCTCCGCCCGCGAAGCCCGCTTCATGGCAGCCCTGAGGGAGCTTGATCTTTCCCGCGATCAGGTGGGCCTTGACCCCCTCTACCTGGGCTACTTTGCCGGCGACCGCTTCCGCACCTGGACCTTTGACCTCTTAAGCCGCCAACCCTGGCGGACGCCCGCCTTACTGGAAGAGGTGGAGCGGGGACTGGAGGGAAGTGAAGAGGGCATCAGCGCTGCTCGGCTGATGATGTCGGTCCACGCCCGCCAGTCGGTGGCCATCCGGCGAGGGCTGATCGGCGATGAGCTTGACCCCTATCGGGAGGAGTTGGACCAGCAGGAAGATCCCCTCACCTACACCCTGCGCAAGGTGGGCTCTCCCGGCCTCACCGGCCACCAACTGGAGGTACTGATGAGCTACCCCGACGATGTGGTACGCGCCCTGCTCATCTTCCTGCTGGTGGTAGATGACGCCTATCCCCTCTACCGGAGCGCCCTCGGCGACCTTGATCCCAGCCGGCTTGCCTACCTCTGCCGGGGAGCGGTAAGCGACGATGACATCAATTCCCTTTCTCCCGCCGAGGAGGTGGAGCTGGAGGAGGCCTACGGTCGCTTTGACTTCCGGCTGATGAACACCGGCTCCACCCTGATCGCCATCGCCACCGACCACCTGGACCGGGTGCTCACCAGCCACCGCCCGGAGCTGGAGGAGGCTACCGGCATCGCCTTTGCCACCCGCTACGGCTACGTGGTGCTGGACAGCGGCGGGGAGCTGGCGGTTAGCGATGAGGTTGACTACCGGGGCTTCTGGCCACCCTCCCCCGACTACCTCACCCTGCTCAGGGTCACCCTGCCCGCTCCTCGGGAAAAGGCCAGCGCCCTGGCAGCAAGCTACGACGAGG
>JALSIF010000176.1 GCA_026981635.1 bacterium
CCCATCCCCACCCCACCGGTAGGGGGTGCCGAGATAGCGTCTGGCCTCCCTCACCAGGCGGACCCCTATCTCGCTGGCCGACCCCTTCGCGCCCTGCCCATCATCAAGCTCCACGGCCAGGCCGGGCTCTGCCCGGTAAGAGGTCCCCAGTAGCAACTTCGCCCACCGCTCCTCAGCAGGTGTAACGGCATCCTGTCCCGACGATAGCCTGATAAGCGAGCCTGCGGCAGGGCCGGCCCGCTTATTGTCTGTGCTTGCCGGTAGCTTTGCGGCAAGCTCGTCCACCCCCTCCACCCTGACCAGCTCGCCAAATACCCAGCCCCTGAGACTTCCCGCCGGGTCGGCCAGCTGGTACCACTTGCCCCGGGTCTGCCGGATGACGAAGCGTCGCCCCGGACCGCTCAGTCTTGCCACCACTGGATAGGCGGTGCCCGGACCGCTTCGCATGCGCACGTCGCTGCCTACCACCTCGGCCCAGGGCATCCAGTCCAGGTAGTCGGCAAACACCCAGCCCCGGGCCTTAAGGGCGGGCACCGAGACGAAGACCCACTCCCCTGCCCGGGTCACCACATAGACCTTGGTCCCCCGCCAAAGGCGAGCCATCACCCTCGCATCAAGGCCGGGGAATGCCCTCAGATTCAGCCGCTCCGCCCCCACCCTCGCGGCGGGGTAGGCGTAGGGGCCAGTGCGGGTGGGCTTGGGCTGAAGCCTAAGATATGGAGCATAGATCCAGCCGGTTCTTCCCAGGGCCGGCACACTCACCAGCGCCCATTTCCCCCGCTTCTCAATCAGTCTCACCTGCTCATTGGTGGCAAGGAAGCCAAGCACCTCCTCCTCGGTGGAGGGACCGGCCCTAAGCCTTAGGCCGTCGGTGCCCACGAAGCGGATCTCCTTCCCCTGGGAGAGGGCGGGCGGGGTGAAAAGCAGGCTGGCAACCAGGACCAAAGAGAGGAAAGGGAGCCGGCGGGGGAAGAACCTTTCAGCCACGAGGTAGTAAATTCTAACAGTGAACACTGGGCAGGAGAGAGAGGAGAGGCTTCCCCCGCCGGAGGAGTTTCCCCGCGGTCCGGGCGAAGGGGAAACTGCCTTCTCATCCCCGACTGGACTGGGGTTGGGAGTGGCGATAGGGGTGGGGCTCTTCTTCATCCTCTTTGTCATTGTCCAGCTCATCTTGGCCATCTACCTTAAGGGGGCAGACAGCGAGTTTGTTCCCTCCCGGGCCATCCCCGGCCAGCCCTTCCCGGAAAGTGATTCCTCTCCCTGAGCGGGTGAGAGAACTGCTCCATATAATGGCCCCATTCCGGCAGGGAGGAGAGCCATGAAGGTCCGCATCGGCATAAACGGTTTCGGCAGGATCGGTCGCTCGGTGGCGCGCATCGCCGCATGTGACCCCAGGGTGGAGCTGGTGGCGGTAAACGACCCCAGCCTGGAGCTGGAGCTGGCCCTCCACCTCTTCAAGTACGACACCAACTACGGGACTTTTGCCGGGCCAGTGGAAAGAACCGGCGAGGATCGGGCACAGCTGGGCGACGATCAAGTTATCTTTACCGCCAAGCGAAACCCCGAGGAGATCCCCTGGGGAGAGCTGGGTGTCCCCATCGTGCTTGAGTGCTCGGGGGTCTTTCGCCGCCGCGAGCAGGCGGAGAAGCACCTTCAGGGCGGGGCCCGCTTCGTCGCCATCTCTGCCCCGGCCAAGGGCGACCAGCCCGTCCCCACCTTCGTCATGGGGGTAAACCACCACCTCTTTGACCCCGAGCGGGACACGGTGGTCTCCAACGCCAGCTGCACCACCAACTGCCTGGCCCCGCTGGTCCACGTGATCCACCAGGAGTTTGGCATCGTGAGGGGGCTGATGAGCACCATCCACGCCTACACCAACGGCCAGGCCCTGCTGGACACGGCCAACAAGGACTGGCGCCGGGCGAGAGCGGCGGCAGAAAACGTCGTCCCCACCACCACCGGCGCCGCCAAGGCCATCGGGCTGGTCATCCCCGAGCTTAAGGGGAAGCTCGACGGCATCGCCTACCGGGTCCCCGTATCTACCGTATCGGTGGTGGACCTGGTGGCCGAGGTGAGCCGCTCCACCACCAAGGAGGAGGTAAACCAGGCCCTGGCCCGCTGGGCGGGAGGGGAGCTCGCCGGCATCCTAGGAGTTTGTGAGGAGCCACTGGTCAGCTCCGACTTTAAGGGCAGCACCCTAAGCTCCATCGTGGATGCCGCCCTCACCGAGGTTATGGGTGAGACCCTGGTCAAGGCGGTGGCCTGGTACGACAACGAGTGGGGCTACTCCTGCCGGCTGGTGGATCTTGCGGTCTACATGGCCGAAAAGGCGGGAATCGCAGAGGTCTCCCAGGTGGTCTCGGGCTGAAGTGGCGCCCACACCCCTAATCCTCGCCCTGGGCTCAAACCTGGGCGACCGCCGGGCGCACCTGTCCCAGGCAGTGGGGGAGCTTGCCCCGCTGATGAGCGATCTTTGTATCTCGCCGGTCTACGAGAACCCGCCCCTAGGCATCCCCTCCCGGAGGCCCTTCCTCAACCTATGCCTGGCGGCAAGGTGTGAACTTC
>JALSIF010000177.1 GCA_026981635.1 bacterium
CATGGGGGCAGGGTGGCCGTAGAGGTGGACCGCCATCACCGCCCGGGTGTCGGGGCCTATCAGCCGCTCCACCGAGGCCGGATCCAGGCAGAAGGTCTGGCGGTCAATGTCGGCGAAGGCGGGATGTGCCCCCACCCTGACCACCGCCTCCAGGCAGGCGAAGAAGGTGAAGGAGGGCAGGATAACCTCGTCGCCGGGGCCAATCCCCAGGGCCATGAGGGCGAGGATCAGGGCGTCGGTGCCGCTGTTTACCCCCACCCCATAGCTCACCCCGCAGAGGGCGGCCACCTCCCGCTCCAGCTCCTCCACCTCGGGACCACCGATGTAGCGGCCCGACTGGAGGACGGCCAGGGCGGCGGCGGAAAGCTCCTCCTGCTGGAGGCGGAACTGGGCGGCGGGGTCAACCGGCGGGACCGCCGGAGCCGGGGTGGGCTGGGAGAGGGGGTTTTCTTCTTCCATGGCGGCTGGCTCTCCATCTTATCAGCGCCTCCCCCAACGGGAGGAGGGCTAAGGCCCTAGACTAGGGGGGATGGCCAAGGTGCTGGTGCTGGGCGGAGGCTACTTCATCGGCCGCTGGATAGCAGATGAGCTCATCGGCCGGGGACACCAGGTCTTTGTGCTCAGCCGGGGAAGCTCCCAGGGTAGGCATCCCGAGGGGGCGGTCCACCTTGGGGCCGACCGCACCGACCGGCGCCAGATGGAGGAGGCGCTGGCGGGGAGGGAGTTTGACCTGGTGGTGGAGGTGAGCTGGCTGGGGGCGGCGGCCACCCGGCTGGCCATGGAGCTCCTTGCCGGCCGGGTGCGGGGGTGGCTGTTTGTCTCCTCGGCGGCGGTCTATGCCCCAGCGGAGATCCTCCCCTACCGGCCCGGCTCCCCCCTGCTGTGTGAGCTTTATCCCTCGCCCACCCCGGCCACCCAGTATGGCTGGGAGAAGGGGGTGGCGGAGGGAGCGGTGGCCCGGGCGGCGGAGAAGACGGGCTTTGCCTGGGCGGCGGTGCGCCCCTTCTATGTCTACGGGGAGGGGAACAACCTGGATCGGGAGAGCTACCTGATGGACCGGGTGCTTGAGGGGGGTCCCCTGCTCATCCCCGGCAGCGGGGAGGGGATCCTTCACCTGGGCCACATTGAGGACCTGGCCAGGCTTGCGGCGGGGCTAGGGGAGCTGCTGCTAAGTGACCCTTCGCGGGCAAGCGGGCGGGCCATAAACTTCGGCGGGCCTGAGCTGGTCACCGTGGAGGGGCTGTATCGGGTGATTGAGGAGGTGGTGGGGGCTAAGCCGGGGGATTTGGAGAGGGTCCACTTTGATCCCCGGGAGGTCAGGGACTACCGGCGCTTCTTCCCCTTCCGCTACCGCCACTTCTTCGGCTCACTGGAGGAGCTCCTTGAGCTTGGGCTCTACCCCAGGATCGGCCTTAGGGAGGGGATGGAGCGCACCTGGCGCTGGTGGCAGGTCAAGCGTCGGGGGATGAGGCGGGACTTTTCCTCCGAGGAGGAGCTGGTCCGGCGGCTCACTGGAAGAGACCGGTCACCCTGAAATCGTTACCAACTGGCTATCGACTTACTTCTCCGGTCACCCTAAGCTCTCCCCGTGGCCAGGGCAAGCGAGCAGGCGTGGGCAAGCCTTAGCCGGCTCTTCCTCCTCATCGGTCTCTGGGAGGAGCGGGGCCGCCCCGCCGCCCGAAAGGAGCGAGGCCCCAAGCGGAGCTCTCTCCCCCAGCCCGCAAAGAAGGTTGTGGGCCCGCCCCTGGCTTGCCACCTGCTCGCCGCCCGGCCCACCGGAGATGGGACCTCAGGGTAGGTTCAACACTTCCCAACTCTTCCCCCAGGCCCCGGCCCCGCGCCGGGGCCATCTTTTTTTTCCGGCGGCCTGGGAGGAGGGGCCAAACTACAATCTAGCCCATGAGCCCGCTTCCTCCTCCCTCGCCCCGGCGGCTGGTTCCCCTGCAGGAGCTCCACGTCCCCCGGCGGGTGAGCGAGTTTCTGGTGCTGGAGTTTGCCCGGCTAAACAGCTTTTCCCGCTGGTTTAGCCTGCTCTGGGCACTACTTGCCCTGGCGGGGGCAATCTTTTGGGTCTACCTCAGCGGGCAACTGGGGAAGATGATGGTGGAGCCGCGGGTGGCGGTGCGGGGGGCGCTGTCGGTGATCAATGTGGCGGTGGTGATCTTTCTTGACCGCCGCCTGGAGCACATCCTGGTGAGGCACTACAAATATCTGCTCAGCCGCCTGAGGCTGCTTCTCTTTCTCCACCACCCGCTCCCCGAGGGGGTCTCCACCCGCCCGGGGAACCTGCTCGCCTACCCCCTGATCAACCTGGTGGCGGGCCGTCCCTCCCTGATGAGCTTTCGCTCGGTGATCCGTGACTTCGTGGTCCAGTTTGACCAGGTGGTGGACTTCTTCACCCCCAAGGGAGAGCCGCGGCTCAGCCCCATCGGCTTCTACTTCAAGCTCCAGCAGGTGGCCAACCCCGCCCTCTACTGGCACGTGGTGGCCATGGTGGGGCTTGCCCTTACGGCTCCGGTGCTCCTGGCGGCGGGGCTGGCGGTGCCCAACTTCGCCTCCCTGCCG
>JALSIF010000178.1 GCA_026981635.1 bacterium
CCTCTCTCTCGCCCTGGTGGGGATGGGGCTTTCCCAGATTGAACTGGTCCGCCTCACCGCTCCCCTCTCCCTGCTTGAGCGCTTCTCCTCCCCCGAGCTTCAGCCGGTAAGGGGAAAGGTGGTCTCCCTGGTCAAGCGGACCTCCCGCGGGGTGGTCTTCGTCCTTCAGGCCAGGGAGCTGGCCGGCCAGCCCCTCCCCAGGCCGGTCCGCCTGGCCACCTTCGTCCGCCTGCCGGAAAAGGGAGAAGCCGCTCCCCCCGACCTCCTCTGGCTTGACCAGGTGAGCCTGCGCTGCTCCCTCTCTCCCCCCGATCCACCCGACCTTCCTGGGGGCTTTGACCAACGCATCTGGATCTGGACCCAGGGGGCCTCCCTGCTCTGCTTTGTGCCCAAGCCGGAGATGGTAGAGGTAGAAAGCCCCTCCCACCACCCCCTGGCCCTGGTGGTTGAACTTAGCGCACGCACCCTGTTTGGTGCCGTCTACCGCTACCTCCCCCCCGAGCGGGCCGACCTCTTCATCTCCCTCATCTACGGCGACAAGGTGGTCCAGCTTGACCCGGTGGTCAAGGAGGACTTCCGGCGCTCCGGCCTGATGCACATCCTGGTGGTCTCCGGCAGCCAGCTCTCCCTGCTTGCCGCCTGGCTCTGGCTGATGCTTAGGCCGCTGGCCTGGTGGGGCAGGGGATGGGGCGGTAGGGTGGTGGCCAACCTGCTGGTCATTGCCGGCCTGGTCTGGTTTGCCCTGCTTACCGGCTACCAGCTCTCCATTCAGCGCGCCCTCTTTATGGCCCTGGCCCTCATAATTTCCCGCCTCTTCCTTGACCTCATCCGGGTGCTGGACAGCTTGGCGGTGGCCGCCCTGGTGGTGGCCCTGATCAACCCCCTGGTCCCCCTCTCCCCCTCCTTCCAGCTCTCCTTCGGCGCCACCCTGGGGCTGATTCTGGCCTTATATGCCGCCTACCCCTTCCTGGAGACCCTGAACCGGGTGGAGCGCTACTTCGCCGGGGTGCTCATCGCCACCCTGGGCGCCCAGATCGCGGTGGCCCCCATCATCGCCGTCCACTTCAACCAGCTCACCCCCATCGGTCCCCTATCCAACCTGGTTGCCATTCCCCTCTCCGCCCTGATCCTGGTGGTGGGCACCCTGGCCAACCTGAGCTGGATGCTCTCCCTGCCCCTTGTCTCCCCCCTGCTTGCCCACTTAAGCGGATGGCTGGTAGAGCTTCTTCGCCAGGTGGCCCACCTTTTCGCCCACACCCCCCTCTCTGCCACTGTGGTGCGTGCCCCGCCCCTCTGGGTGGTGGTCACCTTCTACCTGGCCACCGCCCTTGCCGCCCACCTCTTCTGGCTCTGGGCCCGGGGCAAACCTCCCGCCCCCGCGGTGAGGGGAGCTCTCTCTACCTTGCTGATCCTCCTAACCCTGTGGTGGGGTGCGGGCGAGCTTCCTGCCCCCTCCCGCCTGATCCTGGCCCACCGGCAGGGCTACCGCACCGCGGTAGTCACCCAGGGTCGCCGGGTACTCTTCCTCTTGGTTGAGCTGCCCGCCTCTCCCAGACGCTCAAGCCAGGCGCTGGAGGATGCCCGTCGCTTGGTTGCCTCCCTCTCTCTTGCGGGCTCTCCTCTTACTCTTCTTCTTTCTCCTCGCCCCCAGCCCAGCGACCTTCGCACCCTCTACTTTCCCGCTTCCCTTGAACTTACCGGCGGACAGCGGCTGCACTATGGAGGAGAGGCTCTCCCCCTAGAGCTTTGGGCCGACTACCCGCCTGGTGCCCTGCGGCCAAGCTGGCAAATCTCTCCGGACAATGGACTAACCCTACTTGCGGTGGGCGACCATTTCAATCCCACCAGCCTGGCACTTCCCGCCACCACCGATACCCTGATCATCATGGGCACTCCGGGGAGAATTCTTTCCGCCCTGGAAGCCCTCCCCTCCCTCCGCTGCTCAACCCTCAACCTGGTGATCACCGCTCCCCTCTCCAGCCGGCTAGAGGGAAGGCTAACTACTTTGGGCTCACGCCTCTGCCGGCGGGGATTTATCACCTCGCTGGGGACGGTTGGCTGGCTCCAGCTTGACCGCCCGAGAGGGGCAAACTTTAATACCCCTTGACAGCCGGCCTCGGCTTAGATATCATTAATCACTAGGGTGTGCTACAACACAGGGGACGGAGGAGGTGAAAGTAAACACACAGGTGGGAAGGAGTTAGAAACTAGACCGGTTGCGCCGGGGGAAGGAAGCCCATTTCCTGCCGCGTGAGGCGGTAAGCGAGTCGCCTTCATTCCTATGAGGAGTTTGACTCTCCCCCAGGCGCGGGCCATCTGGAGAGGTTTCTGAACTTCCACCATCAAGAGCACTCAGGGGGAACCCTCCAAGGTGGTCAGTTCTCACGGGAACAGAGAGCGACCTAAGATTTACCCGAGAGGGATAAGGAGGTGCAGAGGATGGACCTCAGGAAGCTAAGTGCAAGTGCAGTAATGGTGATGCTCGCGGCCTTTTTGCTGTGGGCATGTGGAGGCGGAGGTGGGCAGCGGAG
>JALSIF010000179.1 GCA_026981635.1 bacterium
TGAACGAGGCCCTCCACCACGCCAAGAACAGCGAGCTGGTAAAGGATGTGCTGGGGGAGGAGGCCTTCCTCAACTTCCTGGACCTCAAATACCGCGAGTGGGACATGTACCGCACCCAGGTAACTCGCTGGGAGCTGGAGCACGACTTTTCCGTCCTCTAACAGACGAGAGACTTTCGGCAGCAGTTGTGGTGCTTGTAGGATAGGCGGGCGTGCGGATTGGACTGAGAAGCCGCCTGCCGGAGCCGATCGTTGAGTTGCTTGATCGGCTGGCCGGCTTGGCAGCAGAGATCGGTACCCGCGCCTACCTGGTTGGTGGGGTGGTGAGGGACGCCCTCCTCCACGAGCTGGGAAGACGTGAGTTCCCCTCCTCCCCCCCCGACCTGGACCTCCTCCTGCTCACCGACGTGGTTGAGTTCAGGGATCGGTTGGAAGAACTGTTTCCCACCCCTGCCCGGTCGGAGCCCAGGCTCCGCACCCTGGCCTTCCCCCGCCAGGGGGAGTTGCCCGAGGTGGACCTCACCACCGCCCGCTGGGAAAGCTACCCCCAGCCGGCCGCCCTGCCCAGGATCGTCCCCACCACCTCCCTCTCCTTCGACCTCGCCCGGCGCGACTTTACGGTAAACACCTTGGTGGTAAGCCTTCCCCTGGCGGAGGAGTCCGAGGTGATGGGCTATGGGCCGGCCCTGGAAGACCTGCTCTCAGAAAAGCTTCGCATCCTCCATCCCCAAAGCTTCATTGACGACCCGACCAGGCTGGTAAGGCTGGCCCACTACCAGGGTCTGCTGGGGTTTGAGGTGGAGCCAGAGACCTTGTCCCTAGTCAAACAGGCGGTGGAGGAGGGGCTCCACCTCAGGGTGGCCGGCTCCCGCCTCAGGAGTCAGCTTGCCCGGCTCTGCGAGGAGCAATACCTGCCCGGGAGTGCAAGGCCAGCAGAGAGACTCCACCAAAGGCTCACCGCCCTCGCCCGCCTGGGCCTGTCCGATGACCTGCTGGGAGCAAGCGAGCCTCCTTCGGTGGCACGCCTAAAACTACTTCTAGCCGGTGCCCAAGCCGCCCAGGAGCTACTCGGTGAGCTGAGTTTCTCCCCCGGCGAACTCATCCTTGCTGCCCTCCTTCGGGTGCTCTCCCCCGACCGGGACAAGGCTCTAAGGCTTGCCCGCTGGTATGAGCTTTCTGGCGGGCTGATTGAGGCGGTCAGGGAGGCCAGCGATGAGCTGGGCGAGGACTTTGACCGCTGGTGGCAACTGGCTGAGCGAAGCTCGCCCGCCCGGGCCGCCCTGGAGATGTGCCTCGGCGGCTGGCCGCGGATGAAACTGATCGTCTGGTGGACGAAACTGAAACAGGTCAAGAAGATGGTTGATGGACAAGTGGTGGCGGAGCTTACCGGCCTTGGCGGCGAAGAGCTGGGCAGAGTGGTCCACCAGACCAGAAGGCGGGCCTTTAAGGTGGCCATCCGAGGCCATAGCGACTTTGACTGGCAATCACTCATCCCCTGGGGAGGGGAGAAAGGAGGCTAAGCTTGTTTGAGGCAACCCTCCTCATCATGCTGTTTCGCCTGGTCGCCCTGACCATCGGCTTTACCCTCCACGAGCTGGGCCACGCCCTGGCCAGCGTCTACCTGGGCGATCCCACCCCCCGCTTGCAGGGAAGGCTGAGCCTCAACCCCCTGCGCCACCTTGACCCCATGGGGGCGGTTGCTCTATTCCTGATGGTCACCGTGGGATGGTTCTTCGCTTGGGCCAAGCCGGTCCAGATTGATCCCCGCTATTACCCCAACTTTCGCCGGGGAATGATCCTGGTAGCGGCAGCCGGCCCACTGATGAACTTCATAGTCGCCCTGATGGGGGCCGCCCTCTATGGGATCTTTAACCAGCTGGGAATGACTGGCCCCCTGCTTAGCACCTTCATCTCCATCCTCATCGTCTGGAACCTGGTGCTTCTGGTCTTTAACCTTATCCCCATCCCTCCCCTGGATGGGGGAAAGATTTTGGCCATGCTACTGCCCGGGGAGACCGCCTTCCGCTACCTCACCTGGGGGGAGCAGTGGGGACTGGGGGTCATTCTGGCGCTGATCTTTGTGGACCTCTTCATCCCCGGGCTGCCTTTCTCCCCCTTCAGCCTCTGGTTCAAGGGTTGGTTCAGCGGCCTCTACTACCTGCTTGATCTCCTGGTCCCCGCGCCCCTTCCCCGACCAGGGCTATAAGCAGGGCGAGGGAGTGGGCCAGGTGGCTCAGCCGGCGGCCCCGACCAAAGTGGTCATAGTTCCCCCGCTCCATCGCCCGCAGGGCATGGGTGAGGGCCTGGTGCTCCAGCGGATAGCGGCGTGGCTCAATGAGGCGCCTGGCCAGCCGCTCAAACTCGGCCTGAGAAAGGGGGCGGGCCAGACCGAGCAGCCTTCCCAGGTAGAGGCGGGCACCAGCCAAAAGACCCTCCACCCCCAGGTCATGGGCCCCGATCCGCTGATAGAAGTTGGCCATCCGGTGGAGGTTCTCCCGCAGACTGCTTGTTCTGCGAGAGAGTGAGACACT
>JALSIF010000180.1 GCA_026981635.1 bacterium
TTGTCACTGGGAATGCTCAGGGTGAAGTCGTGGGAGGTGGCTCCACCGGTGAAGGTGCCCACTACCGGCACCCTCAGCTCCAGGCTACCGGGAAGACTGCCCTGGTCAATCCGGACCAGCGCTTCGGGCCCTCCGTCCATCAGCCGGGCGATGCGCAGATAAACCGGCAGCTCCCTGGCCTGGCCGTCACTTCCCACATCCACCGAAAGCTCCACCACCGACCCGCCCACCCCATCCACCAGGAAGTAGGCCACCCCATTCACCGGCACCAGATAGCTGGCCGGAGTTTGGTCCACCGGTAGATAGGTGGGAGGAGCGACAACAAAGAGCTGGCCGTTGATCTCCTCCACACTCCGCATCTCCATGCCGATGAAGTTGCCCGTACCGGCATCCCCGAACAGGGAACCGTCATCCAGCGCCCGGTGGTAGGTATCAAAGGAAGGATCAAACAGTCCTGCGGAGGGTCCTCCCGAAACTTGCTGGGAGACCGCCGCGGCGGAGAGTAAGTCCTCTACATTCCCTCCCCAGGCCCGCGCCAAGTTGTCTAGTCCGGCCAGTGCCGGCTGGGAGGGGTCCTTTCCCACCAGCTGATTGATGGCTTGCTTGCCCTGCCGGTCAAACAGGTAGCGGATGAGAAGGTAGCCACCTCCTCTCCGCACCACGCTGTCGGCTCCGCTAAACAGCGGCTGGGCAGGGGCCAGGTTCAGGTAGCGCTTGGCCATGCTGTAGAGGCTGCGGTTGCGCAGCCCCACAATGTCTTCGGCGAAATGACTCACCGCCTCGTTTAGCCAGCTCTGCTCCTGCACCAGGGGGTCCCCGCTAGCCTCCATTCTCCTCAAGCGGTTGGAGTAGTTCAATAGGTGCTGCATCTCGTGGGCAATTACCGAGGGAACCTGCTCCTGCCAGTTTTCCATCGACATGGGAAAATCGGGGTCGTAGGGACCACCGGAGGGATCAGGCACCGCCAGATAGACGATGTCCATGAAGTTGGAGCCGGGCGATGAGGAGACCTGGTCGTTGGTCACAAACAGCCCCTGGACACTTCCTGCCATGCGGTTTATCTCCGGAGTAAACAGCACCGTGAAGCGACCGCTGCCGTCGGGATTGCGAAGCTGGCCAAAAAGCTCCGCCTCCCGCGGGATGATCAGGCTGGCGGTAAGCTCAACCCATTCATCCAGCTTGTTCTGCGGCAGCGCCTCAGTGTGCTGGCGGTCTAGGTAGAAGACCACCTTGCCATCGCTGCTCTGGGCCACCAGGTCTGAGGTGACCGTCTTGTCCAAGTCGGAGGGGTCACTATCCGAAAAGACGATATTGAAGCTGCGCGAGGCGGGAGGGGCCTGGGAGGTGCGCTTGGGGGAAACTACTCCCCGCTCAATCTCTCGCCTGAGGAGCTCTGCGTTTACCCGCTCCATCTCCATAAGCTTTCTGCCCAGCTCTCCCTGGTAGCCGCAGGTGATCAGCCGCTGGTCAACCTCGGATTCCATCGGCGGAACCAGCCGGATTGGCCTAGGCCGCGCAGGAAATAGCCCAAGGCTGGCCAGGCTGGCCGAGCTTCCTCCGGCCGCTTGGGCGGAGAGGGTGAGCTGGAAGTGACCAGCGTTATCCGGTTGCTCGTAGCTGGGTTCACCCACCGGAATCTCCTCCAGGGCAAAGAAGATGAGCAGGTAGCGCGCATCTCCCCCACCCCCGTCCAATGTTATGGTGCGCGCCTCCCCAGCTGCCAGGTCCACATCGGCCACCTCTCCTGGAGCCAGCAGTATGTCCACCGGCGACTGACCGGAAGGCAGGGGCAGCTCCACATCGGGTGGCTGGCAGGTAGGGCAGGCGCTGTAGGGGCCCTTGGCCACTCCCCGCACCTGACTACTGTCCTGGGGCTGGAGGGCATAGAAGCTATCCTGCTGACCGCTGGAGTCGGTGAAGGTAAATCTGCGCCGATTCTGCTCGGGAACTGGACCGTCTGCCGTACCCACCACCTGGTAGGCGTCTCCCCCCGGGTCCAGGCGATAGACCAGGTAGGAGTCCACCTCCAGGCCGAAGTTGGAAACCAGCAGGTTTACATCGGCGAAGTTGACCGACCCGTCCTCCACTCCGTGGATGTCAACCTTGGCCGCCTGATCGCTCTCTCCGGCACCTTGGCCAAAGCTTGCCACCAGCAGGTTCACATCGGCAAAGTCCACCCGCCCGTCGGGGTTGAAGTCTCCCTTGAGGGTCTCCAGGAAACTTAGCTCAATCCCCCCACCCTGCCCCACCTCAAGGGTGACGCTGAGGGCAAACTGACCATCCTGCAAGGGGACCCCACTTGCCTCCTTTGGCAAGAACGAGCCTAACCTCGGGGGGCTGGAATCCTGCCTCGGTCCGGGCCTTGGGCCTGCACCGCCACAGCCAGACAAAGTCAGTAGCAGGCCCCCTAGGGCAACCAGGTATGCGGAACGAGATCCGGCCTTGCTCATCTTCTCCTCTCCCTTTGCTCCCCCACACCCGCCACCCGGCCCCAGGGTCTAT
>JALSIF010000181.1 GCA_026981635.1 bacterium
GTACCATCATCCAGCGCCAGCTCTACGACTCGGGGGGCAACCTGCCCCAGGGGTTTGGCCAACCCGATCCGCTGCTCGGTCCGTCGGTCCTGAACCTTGACCCCGGCTTCTACGGGGCGGTGATCATGGTCTCAAGCAGTCGCAACCCGAGGAGCTAGTCATGAAGCAGGCGAGAGGACAGGTGATCAGGCAGCAGAGGGAGATCTGCCGGGGTGGTTTCACCCTGGTGGAGCTTCTGGTGGTGATTGCGGTAATCGGGATACTCATGGGCCTGCTGCTTACCCAGGCCACCAAGTACAAGAACAAGGCGCGGGAGACCCAGGTGGCGACCGGAGTGAGGCAGGTGGAACAGGCGCTGGAGCAGTTTAGGGCCGACTACGGGGGCTACCCCTTCCGCATCAAGGCATGGGCCGAGGTGGATGCCCAGGGCAATCCCATAAACCTGATCAACTCCTCCGACTGGCCCAGCCCGAGCGGCTCCATCGCCATGCCCCTGGGGCTCTTTGGTGGCAAGCAGGTGATGAACCGGCGGGGAGAGCTGAACCTGGAGACCACCACTGACTTCCCCACCAACTTTGACTTCGTCAAGGTGGTAAACCCCCGCTTCCCCGCCGGAGATGGACTGGACGCCGACAAGTACCAGTTTTTTAACAACTGGAGCGACCCGCTGGTGGCGCTGGGCTACATGCAGGGGGGCTATCCGCCCAACCCCTTCCTCAAGGAACCGGCCGGGATGACGGCCTGGAGCTGGAGCACCTCCGACCTCACTACGCCGGGTGGGGGGGTGATCACCATTCCGGGGGAGATGGTCTATACCCAGTTTCCCGACCTGGACGAGAACGGCAACCCGCTCACCTACACCCAGGAGGGGCATGTCTTCCTCAGCGCCAAGGGGATAAGAAAGGATGCGGTGAAGTACAACGTGACCCTGCCCGAGGGGGGCAGCCTGCGCTGGGTCTATACCCTTGACCTGGTGGACGGCTACATCCTCTGGGGTTATGGGGACATGCCCAAGACCGGCATCGGCTGGTCCGCCTACGGCGGTGAGGCTCCCCGCAATCTGCAGGACCTGGATGGAAACGGAAAGCTGGACGTCTATGAGCGCTACGCCATCGCCCTCCGCACCCAAGGCTATGGAGGGCGCGGGGAGCGCAATGCCAGCGGGACTACTCCCGAGTTCTAGGAGGGGCAAGCGGTGAACAGGAGAAGGAGCGCAGAAGTGAGCAGAAGGTTGGGTGCCCCCCGGGGGGGATTCACCCTGGTGGAGCTTCTGGTGGTGCTTACCATCATCGGCATTCTGGTGGTGGCGCTGGTTCCCCAGGTGAAGAACGCCATGGTGAGGGCCAAGGAGTCGGTGGTGGCTCGCTCCACCGCTGATCTCAATGGCGGTATCGCCTCCTTTGCCGCCAACCACAACGGCAACTACCCAGGGGTGATGCAGGATGTGGCGGTAAGTTACCGCGACCACGGCCTGGGCGACACCCTGAGCGGTGGGGGAGGCCTCTACGGTGCTCCCAACAGCGGGCTGCTGGGACCCCAGTGTGCCGCCCAGGCGATCAACCCCTACAACGCCGCCACCCCTGCTCCGGGGACCACCCTGTTGTGGAATGGGGTGGTGGGGGGCTCCTTTGATGTGGGTTGCCTGGCCCAGATTAAAAACTCCTCCTTTGACCCCACCTTGCCCCGCTTCTTTGATGTGCTGGTGGCCTCCGACGCCCTTGACCCCTATCCCAAGAACCCCTTCAAGACCGGCACCGGCGGCGGAATGCCCATGATCAACATCTTCCAGTTCCTCTTTGACCCCACCCAGCCCATCGGGTTTAACAACCCCACCCCCATCCTGCTGGTGGAGGACAACGGTCAGGGAGCCTACCCTGCCGCCACCGCCTGGGGGATGCCCGACCGGGTGGAGTTCAACCCCATCGCCAACGGGGGCGCCCCGGTTCCTACCCTGCCGGTCACCTTCGCCAACCTGGTGGACAACCCCTTTGAGCCCTTCCCCGACGCCGGCCGGCCCGGCTTTGGCCCCGGCGAGATCACCCTGCCCACCGGCGACACCATCGGCAACTACTTCGCCGAGGGGGACTTTGCCTATGTGCCCATCCTCACCACCGGTCCCTATGCCAACTTCATCGGCATCACCTCCGACCCCAACACCACCACCCCGGAGGATGACCGCTTCAAGGCGGGCACCCTGGTTACCGGCTACTACCTGTTTGGCTTTGGCCGGGCAGACGGCAAGGACCGGGGCCGGTTTGAGGATGCCAAGCAGGACTTCTACGCCAAGGGGATCCCCGGCTTTGGTGGACCGGGGGTGGACACCCAGTATGAGCTGGCGGTGGCCGCCCTGTTCAACGGGGCAGTCTACTTCCACGCCGAAGGTGCTAAGTAGGTGAAGTGATTTGGCGCTGACAGGGAAAGGGATGACAATGGGAGCGCGACCCACCACCACCGGTAGCGGCGGGGGATTTACCCTGGTTGAGCTGATGGTCGTTCTCGTCATCATCGGAATCCTGGTGGTGGTGCTGGTGCCGGTGGTGAAGGGGGTGAGGGAGCGGAGCAAAGAGCAGGCGGTAAGCACCAACACCGCCGCCATCTCCCAGGCGCTGAACAACTTCGCCTCCCAGCACGACGGCTTCTATCCCGGGGTGATGCTGGACATCACCGTCCCCTTTAAGCCCCACGCCCTGGGGGACATCATCTCGGGGGGCGGTGTCCTGTGGCCGGCGGGAAACCCCATAAACCCCTACAACGCCGCCACCCCCCTGCCGGGGAATGCGGCGGTGTGGAACGGGGTGGTGGGAGACGGCTTTGACAGCAACGCCCTGGCAGCGGCCAAGCAGGCGGGTAGCTTCAATGTGCCCAAGTTCTTTGATGTGCTGGCCGCCGAGGAGGCGCTCACCGAGTATCCGGTCAACCTGTTTGCCGCCGGCGCCGGTGGCGCCCAGCGAATGGTAAACATCTTCCAGTTCCTCTTTGACCCCACCCGGGCCATCGGGGTAAACAACCCCATTCCCATTCTGCTGGTGCCCGACAACGGGGAGGGGATCTATCCGGTGACCACCGGCTTCAACCTGGGACCCATTGCCGCCCGGGTTGAGTTCAACCCCATCACCAACGGAGGGGTTCCCTTCCCCACGCTGCCCATCACCTACGCCAACCGGGCCCAGAACCCCTTTGAGCCCAGCCCCGCCGACGGCAGGCCAGGCTTTGCCCCCGGCGAGACGGCGGGACCCAATGGCAGGGTGAGGAACTTCTTTGCTCCCGGGGACTTTGCCTACGTGCCGGTGCTCTCCGCTGGCCCCTACGCCTCCTACATCGGGTCGCCCATTGACCCGGACAGCTCCAACTTTGAGGACGACCGCTTCAAGGCGGGCACGCTGGTTTCGGGCTACTACCTGTTCGGCTTTGGGCGGGGTGACGCCGACCCCAAAGAGCTCCGCTTTGAGCAGGAGAAGCAGGACTTCTACGCCCGTGGCATCCCCGGCTTCGGTGGACCTGGGGTGGATACCCAGTACGAGATGGCGGTGGCCGCCCTCTTCAACGGGGCGGTCTACTTTGAGAAGGTGGGGGTGAGGTGAGCATGAGAGGAATCGGGAAAGGACTGCTCTCTGGCCGGAAGGTCCCCCCTGCCCGGCAGGGCTTCACCCTGATAGAGCTGATGACCGTACTGGTCATCTTCAGCCTGATTGCGGTACTGCTGTGGGCATTTCTTGCCGGCACCTTTGAGGTCATCCGGCTAAATGAAGAGAAGGCCAAGCTCAACAACAATGCCCGCGCGGCCCTAAACCAGATCGCCGAGGCCATCCGCACCGCCTCGCGCATCCCGCGGGCGGTGGATCGAGACCGGGACGGACTCCCCGACGATGATCCCAACGACTTTGGCTCTCTGGCTAGTTGGGTGATTGGTGAGCTAAATATCATCGGTCAGCCCGATCTGCCGGTGACCAACTTCCAAAGCGAGGCCTTTAGCGACCGGCTAATGCTTGAGCACCGCTCCGGGTTTGAGTACAACTTCGGTGGCCTGCTCATCAGAGACATTTACTCTGGCTCCGACTTTACCCTGAAGATCCCCGGCCGGGCGGGGCAGCGGGTGGCGGCGCGCCGGGTGCTCTTCCAGCTCGCCATCCCGGCCGACTTTCAGGAGGGTGTCGGTGGAACACCCTACTACATGGCACCCATAAACAGCAGCCGCAGTGACAACATGACCATTGATGGCTATCCCGCGGTGGTCAACTTCGGCGGCACCTCAAATACAGCGGTGCTAACCGAGGATCTGTTCTACGACCTCACCACCTTTGACACCTTCAACCAGGCCACCGCCATGGGGCTCACCCCACCGGTGGGTAACACCGGAGTGGAGCAGCCCCCTGTAAGGGGAGTGCCGCGGCTTTCCAGTGCGGTGGAGACGGTGGTGGTACGCCAGCAGCCCGTCACCTCAAACATTACCCGCATCCGCTTTGAGTATCTCCACGAGGTGCCGGTATACCTGGCGGAAGAGGACGGCAGCGGCAACTGCCAGCCGGTCCTGGTGGACACCAACGGCAACGGCATCCCCGACAGCCCGGTGGAGGTGGATCGGATCCTGGTGCCCATTGATGTGGCGGAGAATGGCAATGGGCGGATGGTTAGCGACCTGGATGCGGTCTATGACCGCCTCCTGAGCCCAACCGAACGGGCCAACAGCTTCAGAGCCTGGAACATGGACGCCTACTACCTGGTGGGCGAAGAGGATCGCGAACCCCCCGACTTCAACGCCTACCTCCGCTGCGGGGCAGGCAAGGTCCAGTTTGCTCCCATGTCCTACAACGTGGAGGACCTAATTGGGTTTGACAACAGCGACCCTGCCCTGGATGGGCAACCGGACGGCAACGCCGACGGCATCCCCGACGGGGACGGCATCCCCGACGACCCGGTTCCCTATTGGTGGGTGCCCTACATCAAGGCGATCCGGGTAACCCTGGTGGCCACCCCCACCCGGGTGATTGAGGAGCGCCGCAACAACAGCGGAAGACTGGTGGATGTGGATGGGGACGGCACCCTGGAGCGCATCTACTATAAGCTAGACAGCCCCTATCCCTACCTCTATGATCCCGCTTTGGCGGGAGGCATAGCGGATCCTTTCGTTCCCATCAAGAACCGGCCCGACCTCATGATCGGGGCCAACAAGGACATCATCGTAACCCGTACGGTGAGGACCGAGAACATGCCCTCCCTCACCCCGGCGCTGGACCCCCTTGACCCGCGTCTGGGAGGGACCAGAAGGGCCGACTTCAACTATCTGGTGGGGGTCATCTATTCCCTGAGCGATTTCGGTGAGCGCCAGGTGAGGACCGATCCGGTTGAGCTGGTAAGAAGGCTGGCCATGAGGCTGGGGATCAATCTGGGTCAGGTGGCTGGTCCCTGAGCCCCGTCAATGGCGGAATTTTGCAGGTTTCTACCGGCCTAGGCCTGGGTATAGTTTCACCCTGGGGCCTGAACAAGAAACGGGATGAGAAGCCCAATGAGAGAGCGAACCCCTAAGCGGGCGAGGCCCGGTGTGGCCCTCATCGTGGTCCTCGCAGTGGTGGCGCTGATGCTGCCGGTGGTGGTGGTCTCCATCGCCCTGGTCAACCAGGAGAGCGTTTCCATCTCCAACGAGATCATTGAGAGCAAGACCCGGGCGGCCGCCGAGAAGGCCATCGGCAACGCGGTCACCCAGACCAAGCTATCTAAGAGCTTCCCCAGTGTGGAGACCTCCCAGGCCCAGCCCCAGGCGGGGATCATCTCCACCACCAGCCCAGACGGAAGTGGTCAGCTTCGCTGGATGATCGTCAACAACGGGGCGGGGCCCGACGGGGTCTATGGCACCGACGACGACTTCTGGGTGGGCCCCCGCGGGGACCGTACCTTCCGCCCCGGCGACGACCCCAACGATCCCAAGAACTACCGGCTTGACTTCGGCTTCCTCAACCCCCACAGGCCCACCTACCTGGTGGAGAACTGGGCCTTCAACAACTACAACAACCCGCTTACCACGCCCCTGCCGCCGGGCTTCGGGGAGCAGTATCCCCGCCCCTTCAACCAGTTTGGTCTGCTCGCCTTTGAGAACGGGTTCCCCATCGGCTTTGACCCCCGCGACCCGGCCATCATAAGCCTCATCAACCCGGGCAGCGACACCGACACTCTGATGGCCCGCCTGCCCGGTTACTACCCCATGAGCGAGCCGCTGGTCCCCGAGGTGGTCCAGGGGGAGGAGGGACTCAGGCTGCCCAACCCCAATCCGGCCGATATTCTTGACTATAACCGCAACTTACTTGGTGCGCGGGCGGAGAACTACAAGCCCCTGGTGGAGAAGCTGGGCGGTGGCCCGCTGGGGATGGAGAACCTGTTCAGCTACGCCAACGTCACCGACGAAGCGGGCAGGCTGAACCTAAACCTTTTCGTCAAGAAGCTCCGTGTGTGGATCCAGGAGGACATTGACCTGGACTACGACCTGCAGGGCAACCCCACCCCCGACTGGAACGACCCGGTAAACCGGGGCACGCCGGGGGACATGCACTGGGCCTGGATTGACAACCCCCTCTTCCCCGACCGCGACACCCGTCGGCTCTACTACTGGGACGAGACGGTTACCGACCCGCGGGGCTACTCCACCGACCCGGCCGACTACTGCGGGTTTGAGCCCGGGGCGCTGATTGACATTGACGGCGATCCCGAAAACCACCCCTGGGAGACCATCCAGAAGGTCTACTGGCAGGACCCCAACAACCCCGACTGCAACTGGGCGCGCTTTGCCATCAAGAGCAAGAAGATGCTGGTAAACGCCCTGGGCATTACGGCCAAGCAGGCGGAGAACCTGCTTTTGGCTCTAAACCCCTCCATTACCACCCTGCCTCCAGAGTACTGGGGGGACAATGCGGCCGGGCTCACCATTGACCCCAACACCAACCCGCGGTTGGACGCACCGGTCATCCTGCCCAACCCGGGAGCGGTGACCATCAATTTCTCCGGTCCCACCCCAGTTTCGCGACAGATTGACCTTACCCCGGGAAGCTACCAGGGTCCCGACAACCTGGGACCTCCGGTGGCCCCCGGCTCTACCCCAACTCTCACCGACGACTTCCCCCTGCCCGAGCCCCACCCCTTCAGCTCCCTGCGGGAGATCCTCAATGTGAGGGGGTTCACTGAGGCCGACTACCGTCGGATAAGCGATCTGGTCACCGTCTGGAGCTACGACACCAACTACATCGGCACCGGCATCGTGGACGAGCCGCCCCGCACCGAGGACGGCCAGATCACCGAGACCGACCGGCTAAACGACCCACGCTGGGTGATTGACAACCGGCCCATCTTCCCGCCCACCCTCACCACCTACCAGCGGGAGGTGGACCGGCTGTGGGAGTTCTTCCAGCAGCACCTGGGGTTCAAGTTTGAGAAGATCGCTCTTCCCCCCATTGACCGCCTGGGCCGCACCCCCAGCGAGCGGGCCCAGTTTACCGTTAACCCCGACGGGACGCTCACCGACCCGGTAACCGGCGACACCTTGCCCTACGACCTTAACCCCCAGCTTACCAAGGACAGCCTGCTCAGCTTCTACATCTGGAAGTATGGGCTTCTAAGCTCTGACGACTACACCTACGACCCGGCGGCGGGCCGGCCGGGGGTGGCCGACTTCATCAACCAGTTCCCCGGCATCCCCGCCCCGGGTACCAAGTCAAGCTTCCTGCCCATCCCGCTTCCCTTCGTGGGGCAGGTGCTCCAGTTCCACTGGCTGTTTGCTGAGCTTGCCGCCGGCACCCCCAAGGACGACCCCTTCTCCGGCCTCATCAACCGTGACCTGGACGGGGATGGGGTACCTGACAACCCCAACAACGATGTGATCGTCCCGCCCCACGACGTCTCCTCCATCGCCGACCTACTGGAGGTGCCCCTCTACAAGTTTGATCACCTGAGCCTATCCGCCATGGCCTCGCCGCCCTCGGGCTTCGTCTGCCAGGACATCCAGGGGGCCGACCAGATCACCGTCACCTACCTCATCTCCATGTCGGACATCATCTTCAAGGACCGGGGCGAGTGGCGGCCCACCACCGTTGCCGGTGCCCTCTATCCCAATGAGCTCACCGCCGAGTATGAGATCCACTTTGACGTGGACAACGACGGGGTGGAGGACGCCGACCCCATCCTGGGCGGCATTGAGCGGCCCGATCTGCCCAACACATACGTGGGAGTGCTCTCCCTCAACAACACCGGCGGGGCAAGTCCGGCCAACGCCGCCGAGATAAACGACGACCACCGCCTCCCCCTGATCCAGCTTCCCGGCTCGGACAACATCGCCCTGCTGGTGGCGGGCGGCTATGTGGATGAGGAGCCCGACGATGGCTCGGTGGACGACTACAACGGCGACGGCCTGCGCTTCCCCATTGACGGGGAGCAGATCGCCGACAAGGCGCCCAACCTCAAGGCCCAGTGGACCTTCAACCTGGCCGATGTGCCGCCGCCCAACCCGGCCCTGGCCGGTCAGGCGGTGGTGGTCAACGGGCGCCGCTTCTACTACGACGCCCACGGCAACCCCTTCATCTCCACCCGCATCTGGGTGGTCAAGAACCCGGGCACTCCCCAGGAGACCAGGGCCGACGAGATCGTCCGGGTCTACCTGCAGGAGAACTGCGACGCCCAGATCCCGCTTAGGACCAACATCCTGGCCATCCGCCAGGACCTCAACACCTTCCGCATCATCTCCTCCACCGCGGGCGGAGTGAACCCCACCGGCTCCTTCTATGACCCCACCGGCGCCATCTGGTTTGACTGGGACTACGACGCCAGCGCCACCCCCAACGACCCGCCGGGGATTGACGTGGGGGTGGACCCGCCGGCGCCGCCCGACCTTGACCCCGACGGGCGCTGGCCGCCGCCCCCCGACCGGGGGAGCGACAATCTGACCAACCGGGGGTTCAACGACCCGCGCGAGATAACCCTCACCCTGAACAACGCGGCCAACCGGTTTGTCACCCTCCGGGTGTCCAACTTTGACCCCGCCGGTCCGCCGCCGCCCACCGGTGAGCAGGACAGCGACACGGTGGAGCTGGAGATCTTGGGGGGCGGGGCGGCCCTGGTGGGCGAGGTGGTGGCCACCCGGCCGGTGGTCACCTGGGGCGGCAGCCAGATCCTGCGCATCGGCGTGTACGGCGGCGGTGCCCCCTATGACCTGGTGGTCAATGTGGTTGACCCGGCTGGGGTGCCCTTCCCGCCCATCCTGAGAAACGATGTGAACTCAAACGTGATCGACCTGCCGCTTCCCTTTGAGCTCAACCGGGCGGGCACCTACACGGTCACGGTAAACATCTCCGACTCCTCCACCCCGGTGCAGAACACGGTGGTCTCCACCACCTTTGAGGTGGCCTTCGGGGTGGGTGGTAACCGGCGCAACTTCCAGGATGTGCCCTCGGTCACCGCCAGCCTGGACGTCATCCCGCTGGACCCGCCCCTCAAGGGCTTCCGCACCCGCGCCCTGCTGGCCGGGGCGGTGGGGGCGGTGCAGCTTCGCTGGGAGGTGACCGACCTTCAGGGCAACACCCTCTGGCAGGGGTTTGACGGCACCTTCCCCGCCCCGGCCGGGGCGCTGCCCATGGTCTCCACCGATCCCGAGCCCATCTTCCAGTTTGACAGCGGGAGCGGCTCGGACGGGGTCTACATCGTAAAACTTGAGGTGATTGACGACGCCTCGCCCACCGGGCGGCGCTCCAACAGCAACTCCATCATCGCCTCGGACAGTGCGGCGGTGGTGCTCTATAGCGCCACCACCAGCCCCTTTGCCGACCAGCCCACCGCGGTGCTGGTGGCAGATGTCCCCGGCAGCGCCAACCCCAACAACAACCCGGGTGCCACCCCGCCCCAGTCGCCCTTCATTGCGCCAAACAATGTGGTGCCCACAACGCCACCTGGCCCCAACACGCCGCAGCTTATAAACGGGGCCTTCGGGACAGACTTCCCGCTGAGCTCGGTGATGCTGCCGCCGGGGGCGGACCTCACCATCTACGGAATCAACTTTGACCCGGTGGCAGAAAACAACATCGTCACCTTCGGCGGCAACGTCACCCAGCCGGCGAGGAGCGTCGGGCCCCACCCCGACCCGGGGCTGGCCGCCCTCGGCCTGCAGGCGCTTACGGTGACCGTGCCGGCGGCGGCGAGAAGCGGCTTTATCACCGTATCCAACGCGGGGGGCAACTCCAACCGGGTCTTCTTCATGACCAACTTCACCGTCGCCTTTGACCTGATCGGCTCCATGAACCCGGGGGTGCAGAGAAACCTCCGCTTTGAGCTGGACTACCAGGGCGACGGGGTGGTGGACGAGGTGATAGAGACCGGGGCGCTGCCCGGATTTAACGGCCAGGTGAGAAACGGCCAGGGCGGCTTTACCCTGGTCCACGACTACTCGCGGGACGGCTTCGGCAACTACTACGCCACCCTCAAGGTGACCGATCTAGCCAGCGGGAAGGTGGCCTACAGCCGCCAGCTCATCCAGATTACCGACCTCACCCCGGTGAGCACCGGCAGCCCGCGGCCGGAGGCCTTTGGCCTCACCGCCCAGATCGAGTCGCTTACCAACGACCAGTTCCTCCCCGCCGGCGGCCTCACCACCGCCCAGTTCAGGGCGCTGGTGGACGGCGTGTCGGGAGCTGCCCTGGAGGGGCTGGAGTATGTCTGGACCCTGGAGGGCAGGGGAGTGGTGGGCACCGGCCAGAACCTGAGCCTGGCGCTGGATGCCTCCAACAGGGCGCGCATCCTCTCCCTCAAGGTGGTGGCCGATCTTGCCACCCAGCAGGTGGTAAACACCGGCAGCGAGCGGGTCTACTACGCCACTAACGCCACCGGCCAGAACTCCATCCAGGCGGTGGACCTGAGCGACCCGGCCACCGTAATCCAGATCACCGACCCGGGCGGAAGTGAAGAGTTCACCCCCGACGTGACCGGTGACCGGTCGGTGCTGGCCTACACGGTAAGCGGCCCCACCTTCAACATCGCGGTGGCCAACGGGGACGGCAGCGGAGAACAGATACTCGCCAGCCCCTTCAACGACACCAACCCGACCCTCTCAAGCGACGGGTCGCGCATCTACTTTGCCTCTGACGAGAGCGGCATCTTCCAGATCCACCGGATGGACGCCGACGGGGCCAACCGCCAGCAGGTGACCGGAGGACCCAATCCCAAGTTTGACCCCGATCTGTCGCCGGACGACGGGCGGCTCACCTATGTGGAGGAGATCGCCCCCGGCATCCACCACCTGATGGTGGCCAACGCCGACGGCACCGGGGTAACCGACCTCACCAGCCTGGCCGGCATCCCCGAGACCACCATCCGCCGCCCGCGCTTCAGCCCGGACGGCGCCCAGATCGTCTTCTCCCTGGGCAACCCGGGCGACATCTGGGTGGTGAATGTGGACGGGACCGGCCTCCTCCAGCTCACCTCCGGGCCGGAGGACGACTTCGGGGCCGACTTCAACTCCACCGGTGATGCGGTGGTCTTTACCCGCCGGGTGGGGCTTACTTCTGACCTCTACACTGTGCCCGCCACCGGCGGGGCTGAGTCACTGCTTCCCGGCTGGCCCAAGGCGGGGACCGAGCTCAACCTGGACGTGGTGCCGGCGCCGGGGGAGGCCCTCACCACCAAGGTGGTGGCCACCGATACCTTCATCATCCCCGCCACCGAAGAGAACCAGACCGTCCCGCCAAGCCAGCTGCTAAACGGCGACATCTACTACAGCCGGGAGGTCTCGCCGGGAGTGTCGGCGGTCTTCAGGGTTGACCCCACCACCGGCGGCGAGACCCAGCTCACCACCCCGCCCCCGCCCGGCGGCGGAGGCGGAGGTGGGTGGAATGCACCCCAGGTGGTTGATTCGATTGGGAATGTGGGGCTCCATTGCTCCATCGAGCAGGTAAACGGACGGCCGGCCATGAGCTACATGGCGTTTCCTGGTGAGCTACGCTTTGCCATCAACGCCCAGCCAGATGCTTCCGGTGTTTGGCAGACCCAAGTGGTTGGGTCGACTGCCACGCCTCTCATCCCCCACAGCACCTCCCTTGAAGTTGTCCAGGGTAGGCCAGCCATCGCCTATCCCCTGACGGCGGGGGTTGGATATGCCATCAACACTCAGCCGGACGGTTCAGGGGCTTGGCAGTTCAATACCATCGACACGGTTCAGCCCTATAACGTCACCCTGAAGCTTCTGAATGCCGGTCGTCCTGCGGTGGCCTATGGGGTTTTCAGTGGCAATGAGTTGAGGTTTGCCTACTCGGCTACGCCTGACGGATTGGGAGCGTGGTCGGTTCAAGTGGTGGATAGCTCAGGAAACATCTCTCACCTTTCCATGGAGGTGATTCAGGGCCGCCCGGCCATCGCCTATCGGGTCAACTCCCTGCCCGAGATCAGGTATGCGATCAACTCGGCTGCCGACGGCTCGGGAGCTTGGACCATTGTGACGGTGGTAAGTGATCCTAACCTCATTCTCAACTCGGGGGTTTCTCTGTCGATCATCAATGGACTTCCCGCCATCGTCTACTCCACCACCCCCAACCAGGTAGTCTTTGCCATAAACGACCAGCCAGACGGGCTCGGCACCTGGACCTTCTACAACGCCTTTAGCCCCGTGGGGGGAGATCAGCTGAGTGGTGAGTCGCTGGCCGAAGTAACCGCCCTGCCTGGTATTGCTGCCGGATCTGCGATCTTCCCGCTCCAGCAATTCTTCGTCATCAACGACCAGCCCGACGGCTCGGGCACCTGGTTCAGTCAGCTGGTGGACGGGGCTCCCAACACAGGGTGGTGGCCCGCGCTTGATGTGGTGGTGGGCAGGGCTTCAATCTGCTACTACGATGCGGGTGTCCGGCAACTCAAGTTCGTAAATGCCGGGGCGGGCGGCACCTTCCCCGCCGGTGACTTTGACCCGGCGGTGACCTACAACGCCACCGCCTTTGGCTTTACCCGCGCCGACGGCGTGGGCAGCGCCCAGATCTGGATCGGCGACCCGGCCGACCCGGCTGGTGCCCAGGTGTGGGTGGGCAACAACGGCACCGAGAACTGGCTGGGCGACATCGCCGACAACCTGGAGCTCGTAACCTGGGTAAGCGACGCCAGCGGCGCCTTTGAGGTCTGGGTAGGGAGGCTTGACGGCTCCACCGCCTTCCAGATCTCGGCCGGCGACGTGGACCGCGAGTCGGCGCCAAGCTTTAGCCCCAACGCCCGGCGGGTGGTGTGGGCCTCGGCCAGCGGCCAGATCATGAGCCGGGCCATAAACCCGCTCACCGGCGAGCCCCAGGGGCCCATTGAGACCATCTACGGCGGCCCGCGTCCCGCCTTCAGCCCGGTCTACAACCGGAGCGGCACCCGCATCTACTTCATCCTGGACGACGGCGGCACCGGCCTGGTCTACTCCATGCTGCCCGACGGAAGCGACCTCCGGCAGGAGCAGGACAACGCCGGCGAGGTGGCAGACATCTCCATCGCGGTGGCTCCGCTGGAGGACCGCTTCGCCTTCCTCGCCCAGCGCCAGCCCACTCCGAGCCGCTTCAACGCCTCAAGCGCCCTCCTCACCGAGCAGTTCGGCGGCAACCCGCCACCACCCCTTTCAGGCGGCGAGACCACCGTAATCAGCTTCCCCAACGACGTCTTTACCCGCCAGATCGACTGGAGCGGAGTGCTCCTCAGCGGCGGGCCCTCCAACCCGGCGGCGGCCCAGGTCTCCGCCAACCTGGTGGCCGACCCGCCCTACTTCCTCACCAACGGCGGCGGGGTGGCTGAGATGCGCATGCGGGCCTACGGCGGGGCCGCTCCGCTCAGCTACTTCCCCGACGTGAACGCCGACGGAGTGGTGGACGGCGGCGGCATCTTCCCCTCCGGTGGAAGCATGCTGCTTAGCTTCCCCAACCCGCTGGACCAGCTGGACAATGGCTTTATCTCCAGCGACCCGGTCAACGCCGGCACCTACTCCAACGACGGCTTCTTCGCCGCCATCCCCGGCGCCCTGGACGGGCTGAACCAGCCATATGTTGCCCGCCGCGGCACCTACGACGGCTTCCTGGCCGTGCAGGAGCTGGGGGCAGGCAACTACGCCTTTGAGCAGCAGTACTTCTTCGTCGGCGGGCGCCGCACCGGCACCCCCGGCGCGCGGGCGGGAAGCCTGAATGCCGACTTCTTCCTCGCCCCGCTGATCGGCCTTACCACCACCACCTACCGGGCGGAGGCCTTCGTGGGCGGTGGGGTACCGCCCTACACCTGGCAGTGGACGGTGAGCAAGGCCGGCTTTGGCGTGCTTGCCACCCAAAGTGGCTCCGGCCAGACGGTGGATCCACTGGAGTTCAACCCCAGCCGCGACTCGGGCCTTGCGCCGGGTGACCAGGTGGGGGACTACGAGGTGACCCTGGACCTGGTGGACTCAACCGGCCAGACTCCGCCCGGCTTCCCCCTCACCCGCACCTTCAACGCCCAGCTCTTGCCGCTGATGGGTCAGATCTTCGTCCGCCCGCCCTCCATCGCCTTCGGCCAGACCATCACCGTCACCGCGGTGGTGGACGGCGGCGAGCCGCCCTACGACATCACCATTGACTTCGGCGACGGCCGGGTGGAGACGGTGACCGGCGTCCAGCCGGGCAGCTCCATCCTGGGCATCGGCCAGGGTGCTGTGCTGGAGTTTGACCACGTCTACGACCGCAAGGGCGAGTTCATCGTCACCCTGCGGGTGGAGGACAGCGCCGGAACCGTCAAGGAGGACCCCAACCCGGTCCCGCTGGGCGACACCAACTACAGCGAGCGGGTCTTCGTGGGCGACATGTTGCCCCTTAGGATCTCGGTGATGGCCACACCTTCCTCGGGGGTGGGCCAGTTTGACCTCTACGCCAACTATGTGGTCTCCGGTGGGGTGAGAAATGATCTCGGCGGCTACTCCATCACCATCCAGCTCATTGACTCCAACGGCCAGGTGGTGAGCGGTCCCTTCATCCGCACCGCCCCCTCCACCTTCGGCCCTGACGGCCGTCCTCGCACCCGAGACGACCTCACCCCGGGAGAGATCGCCTCGGTCTTCAACACCACCGCCGACCTGGGCGGGGCGGAGGGGCTGCCGGTTCGTCTCAGGGTGCCCGGGCCGGGCAACTATATTTTGCAGGCCTTCGTCTCCGACGGCGGCGGCGAGTTCAGCTACGACCAGACCCCCATCTTCTCCACCGGCTACCTGGCTCCTTCCGACTACACCGGGCTGGGCAACCCGCGCATCCGTACCGGCCTTGACGGGCGGCCGCTGCACGCCTTCCGCATCTGGGTTGACCCCATCTACGGCACCGATGGAAGTGGTTTTGACCCGGACAACATCAACAACTCGGTAAGGCTGATGGAGTCTGACCTGCAGGTGCTGGGCGACCTGCTGATGACCGACCCCAACCCGCTCTCCATCGGCTACCAGGGAGCCACCGACCCGCTCCAGCAGCCCCTCTACCACATCACCCCGGTCTCCTTCGGCCCCTTCCGCTTCTTCACCAATGACTTCTACGACACCTTCACCATCGGGCGGATAAACATCAACACCGCCTCCAAGGAGGTGCTGACTGGCCTCTTCTCCATGATCAAGCGGCGCCGGGCGTGGAAGGTTGACCCCGTAACCGGCCAGCTGGTGCGCGATCCTGAAAACGACGAGTACCTGTCCCTAAGTGAGGCGGCTGCCCTGGCCCAGGCGGTGGTGGACTACCGCAACGCCTTCTACTCGGCGATGAAGCCGGAGATCCCGCCGGAGACCGACTTTGCCGGCTACAAGCGGGACAGCCTGGGGGTGACCAGCCTCAGGGTGGACCACCTGCCGGTGATTGGGCCCTATCTCGGCCAGGCTCCGCTGGGCCTCAAGGAGGGGGGCGACTACCTGGACGGCCTGCTGGTGGAAACGCCGGCCAGGGACGACGTGATCAACGCCTATGACCACGTGAGAGCAAGCTACTACAACGTCACCCACCCCGATGCGACCGAGAACGGAGCGGGGGTCTACCGCTTCTACGCCCCCTCCGACATCGCGGTGGTCCGCGAGCCGCTGCCAGGGGAGAGCGAGGAGGAGTACTCCCGCTACCTGAACTCGGTGATCGGAAATACCCTTGACCCCAAGGCCGGCTCCCTGCTTGCCGCCACCCGGGCCGATTCGGTGGACAACAATGCCAACGGCATCCCCGACCTGCTGGACTTCAACTCGGTCTACTACAACAACCCGCAGACGGCCGGCTTTGACGCCCGCTACTACTTCACCTTCAACGCCCTGCAAGGGGAGCTGATGCGCCAGGGACGCAACAAGGTGGGCATGATCTACAGCCCCGCCCTGGGCAGCATCCAGGGTGATCAGGTGGCG
>JALSIF010000182.1 GCA_026981635.1 bacterium
CCTACTCGGCAAGGCTCATGGCCCGGGTATTCGGTCTGCAGCGGCTCTTCTCCATCTTCTCCAGGCTGAGAACCACCGAGGAGTAAGATGGGGTGGCTATCTTCCGAAGACAACCACCAGCTCAATAACAAAGATGACCACTCCCACCAGAACCACCAGCCCCAGCCAAAGGGGAACCGGATTGCCCGAACGCTCTGCCATGGGTGGGATTATAGAGAGAGGACGAGTTGCCTTTTTCCCCTCTCCTGTTACTGGGTAACCGCCTCAGCCGACTCCTCAAAGGTTTCTTCGGTCAGGTCATAGACCTTGCGCTCCCGAACCGGCTCATCACCATCAATCATGCCATCCTTGAAGTGGATGATGCGCTTGGCGTGGCGGGCGATGTCCGGCTCGTGGGTGACCATGATGATGGTTCCCCCCTCGTCGTTTAGCTTCTGGAAGATCTTCATGATGATCTCCCCCTGGAAGCTGGCCAGGTTGCCGGTGGGCTCGTCGGCAAGCAGAATGGCCGGGTTCATCACCAGTGCCCGGGCAATGGCCACCCTCTGCTGCTCACCGCCAGATAGTTCATTTGGCCGGTGGTGATAGCGGTGGCCCAGCCCCACCTTGCGCAGGGCCTCAAGCGCCCGCTCGCGGCGGTTTGCCACCCCGCCGTAGATGAGAGGAAGCTCAACATTTTCCAGCGCCGTCGCGCGGGGGAGCAGGTTAAACGACTGAAAGACGAAACCGATCTTGCGGTTGCGGATGCGGGCCAGCTCGCTGTCGCTGAGCTTGGAGACCAGCTGCCCCTCAAGGTAATACTCCCCTTTGGTGGGTCGGTCCAGGCAGCCCAGGATGTTCATCATGGTTGACTTGCCCGATCCGGAGGGACCCATGATGGCCACATATTCCCCCTCCTCCACCACGAAGCTCACTCCCCTCAGGGCATGGACCTGGACCTTGCCCATCTGGTAGACCTTGTGGACATCAACCACTCTGATCAGGGGTTTGCTAGCCATGACTCATCCCTGGCTACTACCCCCAGCGGGGGCTTGTTGTGCCTCTTTTGCTCCCTCCTGAGCTTCGGCGGAGGTAGTTTCGGTGCCTTGGGTGGGGATCAGATCCTCCAGTCCGGCACCTACCAGACGCAGCAGGTCCACCCGCCGCTGGCTGAGCCTCACCTCGGTGGAGATCCGGTTGAGCCTTGCGCTAAGCAGCTCCTCCTCGGCTCTCAGCTGGTCAAAGGTGGTGGCCAGTCCCGCTCTCAGGCGTGCCTTGGTAAGTTCCAGCCGCTCAGTGGCAGCCGCCTCGTTGGCCTTGGCCGCCTCCAGGGCGATGACCAAACCGGCAATCTCCTCTTTCAGCTTTTCCACCTGGGATCGGAGCCTCCTTTGCTGGTCGGCCAGCTGTTCCTCCAGCCTCTCTCGGGCAACCTGGGCCTGATGGAGCTGGTCCATGACCAATTTTTTGGGACGACCGAAGTTCCACACCAGGTTTAGCGAATAGCTGTCAAAGTCAATTCCCGAAAAGGCGTCCGACTCGGCAAAGTCTTCGCCCTGCTTGATGTACTGGAGATTCAGGCGCAGGTCGGTGCGGGCCTGGTTCCTAAGCCGCGCCTCCTGCAGGCGCTGGTTCTGAAGCTGGGTGGAAAGCTCCGCAATCCGCTGGCTGAAGCGTGAAGCCTTGCTGGCCAGCTCAGCGGTTGGCCTTTCTTCCAGAGCGGGCAGGGTGAGAGAGGGACGGGTGACCCGAAAGTCCAGCTCCCGCTGGATACCCAGCAGGTCAAGGAAATCCCGCTTGGCGTTCTCGTAGGCGGTGACTGCATTGGTCAGGGCAGCCCGCTGGGCGAGGACGCTGTTTTGGGCCTCAAGGATGTCCGACTTGATCCCCAGGCCCACCTTGTAGCGCTCAATGTTTCGCCTAAGCAGCTCCTCGGCCGAGCGGAGGCTTGCCTCTCTCACCCTGATGGCCTCCTGCAGTTCCACCAATCCCAGGTAGGCAGTGGTCACCTGGGAGATGGTGTCAAGCTGAGAGAGGTTGAACACCGTCTTAGCAAGCTCCAGGTTGTGCTCGGCGATGATGCGGTCAAGCTGATTGACGAACCTGCCCGACCCCGCAATGAGGGGTCGGCTGTAGCTCAGGGTAAGCTGGCCAGAAAAGGTTGGAACGCCGGTGAGGGGACTCTGCCCCCCGCCGATCTTGGTCTTGGTGAAGTCGTAGCGGATCTGGAAGTTTGACCCGTCCCCCAGGGGCTTCTCCCACTGGACGAAGCTGGTCAGTCGGTCGGTCTTGGAGAGGCCGAAGTTAAAGAGCACTGAGGTGGCCCCGCCCCGCTCGGTGTGGGCGAGGGTTGAGCCCAGGGTGAGGGTGGGGTCAAACCTGGTACCCGAAGCAAGCAAAGCGAAGCGGGCCTCCTCCACCCCCAGCTCGGCAAGTCTTACCGTAAGCCCCCTTTTTAGGGCCAGCGTTAGGGCTTCCTCCAGAC
>JALSIF010000183.1 GCA_026981635.1 bacterium
TGACAACCTGAGGGTTGTTCCCCGCTACCTGGCCCTGGGCAGGAAGCTGGCTGGGGAGATCATCCGCCGAAGCCCCCGGGGAGTCATCCTGGTGGACAGCCGGGTCTTCAACCTGGGACTGGCCCGAAGCCTACGGCGGGGAGGCTACCAGGGAAAAATCGTCTACTACATCGCCCCCGTGCGCTGGGAGTCGCTGGTGGGAGATGACCGGGGGGGGAGGGCACGCTTCATGGCCGTACGCGACTACTGCGACCTGGCCCTGCTGGCCTATCCCTTGAGCCTGGCCACCTACCGGGAGCTGAACATCCCTCACCACTTCATCGGACACCCCCTGGCGGAGGCCATGGAAGAGGAGGGCAAGTGGAGGGAGGAGCTGAGCGGAGCGGGACTCTCGGCGGAAGGCTACCTGCTCATCCTCCCCGGCAGTCGTCGGCGAGAGATAGAGCTGGTGGGCGGGGCGCTGTTTGCAGGTGCTGCTCTGGCGCTGGAGCTGCTGGGCGGCAGGTTTCCCCTGGCCACCGTGCTGGCCCACCCCACCTTTGAGGATGAACTTTTCAGGGTGATTGAGCGGGCCGGCCTGGGGGGGGAGGTGCGGGTCCTTGACCGCTCCCTTTTCTATCCCGCCGTAAGCCACGCCCGGGCGGTGGCCGCCACCAGCGGAACCGCCCTCCACGCTGCCCTGATAGCTCTGCGCCCCTGCCTGGCCGCCTACCGGGTGCCCGGCTGGCAGGCCTGGGCAGCCCGCCACCTGCTGGGCTTTTCCCTCCCCCACTACAGCTTCATCAACCTGATGGCGGGAAGGGAGGTAATCCGCGAGCTCATCCAGGAGAAGCTCAGCCCCCAAGCGGTGGCCGACGAACTGATCCGTCTTTCCACCGACCGGGAATATCGCCGCAGGCTGGTGGAAGAGCTCTCTGCAGTCAGGCAGCGGGTGGTGAGGGAGCGACCGGTTACCCGGGCCGCCCGGCTCATCGCCGAGCTTTTGGAACCGGACGCCACCTCCTAGGGTATAAATTAGGCATCAAGCCAATGGAGAGCAGTGCAACCAAGCTGAGAACCAAGGAGGGAGGGGGACAGACCAGGTCGTCCACTCCCTTCCAGGGAGGGGAGCTTCTTGTGGGCCTGCTTTTGGGGGTTGCCGCCGGAGCCACCGCCGCCCTGGTGGTAGCCGGCTTCATCAGCCGCCTGCGCCGCAGCCGCCTGAGGCTGGTGGAGATGGAGGCCCCCGACATGGGCACCATCGTGGGAGAGGTTCCCCAGCTCCTCTCCGAGGCGCTGGAGGCCATTGAGGCGGGAACCGAAGCGGTGGGGGAGATCGTGGAGCGCACCGCCGAGATGACCAAAAGCTTCTACCGGACGGTGGGCGAGCTCAGGGGAACGGTATTTGACTATGAGAGCGGGGCAGAGGAGGAGTTTGACCTGCCCAACATAGACGAAAACCGCATCTACCAGGAGAATCCTCCCAGCGGTGACGAGCCCCCCTCTCCCGCTAAGGCGGAGTAGCCCGGCCAGGTGAAAGACAAGCATTCCCACCCCGAACCCGACCGGCAGGACCGGCCCACCTATCTGGCCCGCAGAAGGCCAAAATTTAAACTCCCTCCTTCCCCCGGAAGGAATAACGATGGCTTAAGTTGGCCCTGCTACTTCTTGCCCTGCTCGTAGACGATCTTGTAGACCCAGGCGCCCACGATTCCGCCGACGATGGGGGCAATGAGGTAGACCAGCCAGAAGTCGGCCAGCTTTCCTCCCAGGATGGCGGGGCCGAAGCTGCGCGCCGGGTTGACCGAGGCGCCGGTCATGGGGATCCCCCAGAGCTGGGTGAGCAGCAGGGTAAAGCCGATGGTGAGGCCGCTGGCAAACTTGTCCACCGTGCCGTTCATGAGCACCGCCGCAACGGCAAAGACCAGGATCAGGGTGAGGATGAACTCAATGAACATGCCCGAGGCCTGGGCCACCCCATCACCCAAGGCGGTGCCCCCCAGGGGGACGGTCTCGTCCCCGATCCCCACCGCCGCCATGAGGACCGCCGAGGCCACCACTGCGCCCAGGAACTGGGCGATGAGGTAGCCAATCAGGTCAATGAGGCTGAGCTTGCCCACCGACCACATGCCGAAGCTGACGGCGGGATTGACGTGGGCTCCGCTGATGGGTCCCAGCACATAGACCAGGACCATCAGGGTGAGGCCGAAGGCTGCCGCTACCGCAAAGATCTCCAGGGTGCCCAGCTTGCCCCAGCCGAGAAACTCCTGGCCGACCACGATGGTACCCGTCCCCATGAAGACCAGGAGAAAGGTGCCTACAAACTCGGCCAGGTAGGCCCCAACGTTGGCGCCGGTGCCACCGGCAGATGCCGCCCGACTCTCCATAACTCCTCCCTCCGAGAGTGGGTTTACCACCCCCATTATAGCGCAAGGCAAGTTCCACTCTGAGAAAA
>JALSIF010000184.1 GCA_026981635.1 bacterium
CCCTCAATCCCCAAATTGCAGCAGCCCACCATCCGGGCAGGACCTGACTTCACCTCAAAGCGGTCGGCCGGTAGGGGAACCTCGCTCAGGGTGAGGGGCTGGGCCCTGGCCGGGTCCTCAACCAACCGGTCGCCGATAAGGTTGAGGCGCAGGGTCTGGCCCATGAGCACGATGTCCCGGTCGTGAGAGACATAGCGGTAGAGATAGCTTTCCCTCACCTGCCCCCAGGTCGGAAGGGCAAGGGCTAGGACCGCACCGAGCATAAATGGGGTCAGCCCTATAGCCTTCATGTAAGCAGAATACACTCCCTAGGGTAAAAACGACCCTTAACCGCTTCCCTCTCCCCCCTCATGGACAGCCGTCCCTGCTCCCATAGCCCGCTCCACCCTGAGCACGTCGTCAATCTCGGAGATGGCCCTAATCAGGTCGTTTAGCTCCTCCACTCCGGTCACCTCTACAACCAGCTGAAAGTGGGCCAGGGGGCTGTCACCGGCGGCAGTGGGAGAGACGCGAAAATCTCCGCTGATGAAGTTAATCCGCTTGCGGGAAAGCTCAGACAGGATCTCATAGAGCAGGCCCACCCGGTTCAGGCTGGAGACGTTTATGGCCACTGGAAGGTGGAGCCCCTCGTGGGGGTGCCAGCTCAGTGGCTCGGCTCGCTCTCGAGCTTCGGACAGACGCGGGCAGCCGCGGCGGTGGACGAAGATGCGCCGCTCACTCAGATCTGAGATGGCATAGATCTCATCTCCCGGAATGGGCAGGCAGCAGTCCATCAGGGTGGTTCTGACATTAAGTGGTTCCCCGTCCAGGTAGGAGAGGCCCAGCTCCCTTCCCCTCCTGACCGTCACCGAGAGGGAACCGGCCAGGTGGGCAGAGACCCGTTCCTGCTGGCGAGTTTCCTGGTCGGCTAGGCGCTTAAGCCTCTCCACCACCTCGTGAGTGGAAAGATGCCCCAGGGCAATGCGCTCAAACAGGTCGGTGAGTCGGCGAAGCTTAAACTCGCGGATCACCCTGAGCAAGCGATCGTTGGTGAGCAGGTTTAGGGGATAGAGCCCCTCGCGGATGACCACCTCGCGAAGGATCTTCCTGCCCAGTTCAATGCGCTCCTTGTAGGGGATGCGCCGCATCCACTTTCTAATCGCCAGCACCGTGCGCGGGCTCTTGGCAAAGCTCAGCCAGGCGGGATCGGGGGCGGGGTTCCTCTCCTTTGACTTGATGATGGTCACCACATCGCCGTTGTCCAGCTGATAGTCCAGGGGAACCTCCTGGCCGTTTACCCGCGCCTTGCGGCAGGCGTGGCCCAGCTCGGTGTGGATGGCGTAGGCAAAGTCCACCGGAGTAGAGCCACGGGGCAGGGAGATGGTCTCTCCCTTGGGGGTGAGCACCACGATGCGGTCGGTGAGCACCTCGGTGCGGGTGTCGCGCATGAACTCCTTGGCCGACTCGGCCTCCTTGCGCAGACTCTGGATCACCTCCAGCCAACTCAGCTCCTGGGAGAGGTCCAGGTCCTGCTCGGCCAGCTCCTTGTAGGCCCAGTGGGCGGCAACCCCGTACTCGGCCAGAAAGTGCATGGGGACGGTGCGGATCTGGACCTCCACCCGGTTGGTGAGGGGGAAGTTACCGTCTCCCTGGGCCACCTCCTCAGGGGTGACGTTCTGCTCCTCCGGCTTACCCACAAAGACGGTGGTGTGGATGGCGCGGTAGCCGTTGTCCTTGGGGCGGGCGATAAAGTCGCGGAAGCGGTGGAAGATGGGCTGGTAGAGCTGATGGATTATGCCCAGGGCGCGGTAGCAGTCAATGGGATCACCCTCAATCACCACCCGGATAGCAAGGATATCGTAGATATCGGTGAGATCTAAATTCTTGCGCTGCATCTTCTCCCAGATGGAGCGCAGGTGCTTGATGCGGTGGCTTATCTCAAACAGTCGAATGCCGGCCCGGTGGAGGGCCTGACGGATCTCCCCCGTTACCCGCTCAAGCACCGCCTGTCCCTCAAAGCGGATGGGATCAATCAGGGCAGCCAGCTTCCTGTACTCCTCCGGGCGGAGGTGCTTGAAGCAGAGGTCCTCCAGCATTACCGTTAGGTGGTAGAGGCCCAGCCGTCGAGAGATGGGGACATAGATCTCCTCGGTCTCCTGGGCAAAGCGACGGGCACGCTCGGGGGGGAGGTGGTGGAGGGTGCGCATGTTGGCCAGTCGGTCGGCCAGCTTCAGGATCATCACCCGGTTGTCCTGGCTCATGGCGGAAAAGAGCTTCCGGAAGGTGAGCAGGCGGTTGTCCTCTGGGTCGGGAGAGCGCAGGCGGGCAAAGATGCCCGAGCGTTCAATCTTGGTCAGCCCGTCAACCAGCTCGGCCACCTCGCGCCCAAACAGGCGCTCAATGCGCGAAAGGCGAACCGGAGTGAACGCTCGGG
>JALSIF010000185.1 GCA_026981635.1 bacterium
ATTGAAGATGAGGGCGGTGTAGTTCATGGCGGTGGCCCGTGCTCCCTCTTCCCGGCGCAGACCGCGGGTGAGGTAGATCTGGGCCAGGGTGGTGAAGAAGCCGATGGCCAGGATCCCGGCCAGGGCGGTCATGGTGTGGGGGCCGACGAACTGGTAGTCAAAGCCGGGCACCACCCGGTTGGGCAGGGAGAGGGGAAGGGAGACCAGGGGGAAGTACCAGACGATGGTCAGGGTGTGCTCGGTGCGGCTGAGCAGGCGCACCACCAGGTAGGCCACCCCCGCATTGAGGCCCCCGTAGAGGCCCAGCAGATAGGGGAAGAGGTCACCCAGGGAGGAGTTGCCGCTAAAGATCTCCAGCCAGACCCGAAAGCCGGTGGTGGAGGGGGTGGCAACCAGGACTACGCCGATGAAGCTTGCCAGGGTGATGAGAAGCTGCGCGCGGCTGGGGCGCTCGCGAAGGATGAGGGAGGCAAACAGGGCGGCAAAGATGGGGTTGGTGTAGACCAGCACGGTGGCCTCAAAGAGCTTCAGGTGCTGGAGGTTGTAGAAGAAGATGGACAGGCCCACAAAGCCCAACAGCCCCCTAACCAGCAGAAGGAGCTTGCGCCGGCCAAGGAAGCTCGCTCCGGCGTAGACCATAAGCGGCGCGGTCATCAGCAGGGCAGTCAGGGAGCGCCAGAAGACCAGCTCGGGGGCGGACAGCCCCTCAGCCTTGAGGGACTTTACAGCCAGGTTTACCAGGCTGAAGAAGAAGGTGGAGAGGAGCATGTAGAAAAGTCCGGCCGACACCGCGGGGGGATGTTAACAAGGGGAAAGGGGTGGGGAACAAAGCTCCAGTCTCCGGGTCTAATCCCACAGCAGGCCGGAGCGTGGCCCAGGCCAATGTATGGGAAAGGGTTACACAGAGCGGGACCGAAGTTCAATACGGGTTGGAAGCGAGAGAAGTACCCTTCTCTGGCAGTGCAGACTTGCTTAGTGCCCGGGTGATAACTACCACTAGGCGGGGCCTCTTCGGCTAATCGGCTACCCAAAGGAGGGAACCGAGATGATCAGAGGGGGAGTGATTGTTGCTTTGGTTGCAGTCCTCTGGTGGCTGTTTATGGACCTGCCGGCGGGGGCGCTCAGGAAACACCCCGTAGCTATCAGGGTGAGCGGGCCTTCGGCGCAGATCTTCTCCCTGCCGGGGAAGGAGAGGCTCATCGTCTACCCCGGTCAATTGGAAAAAGAAACCGCTTGGTCAAAGTTGCAACTCACCTGGAAAATTTGGCCACCTGTCGTGAGCCGGCGAGGGAGGGCTCTGATTAGGTGAAAAGACACTTCCAACCTTTGGTGAGAAGAAGAAAAGAGAAGGAGGTCCGGAGATATGGAGTAGAGAGGCATGATGAGCGTGGTTCTGGTGCTGGGGGGGATTCTTGCCCTGAGCCTGCCTGCCCAAGCACAGCTCTACTTAGGGTCAGGGACACATATCGCCAATCCTCTCCCCACACTCTTCCCCCATGAAGGGAGCGGATTGATCCTAGCCGCAGCAAGCAAGGAGGGATTTCGGAAGAGTAGGGTGAATTTCTACCGGCTGACAGACAACGGAGAGACTGAGCTTCTAGGCACCGCTGAGCTTACGACGGCAAAGAAGGTTGAGAGCAGAAATCCCAACCTTAACGTTTTTGGTCCCCTGTCCAACCGCCCGCCCCACCAGCAGTTTGTGCTGGTCCCCTACCAGGGTGACTACCTGCTCATCTATGAGCAGTTGAGGGCGTGGGAGAGACCCCGCCAAAACCTTATCCGGGGTTATCTTATCGTCCAGCGCCTGGGGGACGGCAAGGTGGTGAGGGAGCTTGACACGAGCGGGCTCATCCCAGAAGGTAAGGTTAAACCAAGGAAGGTGAGCATTGAGGGGATAGCCCTCGGCGAGGGCGGCACCATCTACCTTTACCTAAACGCCTACTACACCATGCCCCAGACCAGGGACATCTATCGGGTGGTGCTCTCCCTTCCCGATCTTCAGCCCCTAGGCAAACCAGAGAAGGTGAGTGAGGTTTGCCGGGACTGTCTTGTACAGACCTTCCCTGGTCAGGTACTCATCACTATTGTAGGCAACCCGCTGGCCAGGGTACTAAGCGCAGACGGGAGAGAGCGAAGGTGGGTCTCCTTAAACAACCTCTTCTCCGGCTCTGGTGGAGATAGATTCCATGCAGAATGGGGGTTTGACGGAATGCTTCCCCGCTACTACCCCTTCGGGGAGGGTTGGATGGCCAGCCTGATTGAACCCTACCGAGTATGGGTGCGCCAGGGGGAAGAGTGGGAGCTGATAGCGGAGCGCAAATTCTGGCCCTATGAGCCCCTGGTGGTGCGCTATGACTCCTACGGCAGATGGGAGAAGGTGGTCCGGCTGCCCCAAGGTTGGA
>JALSIF010000186.1 GCA_026981635.1 bacterium
TCGTTGTATCTCAGGTAGTAGTCAATCTCCCTCAACACCTCAGGAGTGGCGGCAAAACGCATCACCGTGTAGTAGCCCTCGCGGTACTTCTGAATCTCGTAGGCGAGACGCCGCTTCTTCCAGCGCTCGCTGCGGTGGTGGACCCCGCCGTGTTCGGCGATGATCTCCTCCACCTTGGCCTGGATCTCGTCCAGCCGCTTATCGGCCACGTCGGGCCTGACCAGGTACATAAGCTCATACTCGCGCTGCTTTGCCGTCTTCACTCCATACCTCCTGAGCCGTCGGGCAGAACTTCTAGTCTAACACTTAACCTGCTGCCTCCACAAGGAAGCGCATATCACCTACCCCGGGAGCGCTAACCTTATCCCATCATGGGAAGGATCTCCTTTGAAGAACTTATCTCCCTCTCCCCCTCCACCCGCTTCGTCCACGGCGGGCAGGAGCCGGACAAGGCCTTTGGGGCGGTGGTGCCACCAATTTATCTAAGCTCCACCTTCCACCAACCGGAGCTGGGCAAAAACCTTGGCTACGAGTACAGCCGCACCGCCAACCCCACCCGCGACGCCCTGGAGGAGCAGCTCGCCCTTGCCGAGAAGGGGCGCTTCGGCTTTGCCTTTGCCTCCGGATCGGCGGCCACCAACACCGTCCTCAACCTGCTTGAGTCGGGAGACCACGTGGTGGCGGGAGACGATCTTTATGGGGGGACCTACCGCCTGTTTGAGCGGGCCTGGCGAAAGCTAGGGCTCAGTTTTACCTACGTTGACCCCTCCGACCCCGAGCGGGTGAGGGCGGCCCTGACGGAGAAGACCCGCCTGGTCTGGCTTGAGACCCCCACCAATCCCCTGCTTGGCATCTGTGACATTAGGGCGATCTGCGAGCTTCTCCCTGAGGGGGTGCTGGTTGCGGTGGACAACACCTTCGCCAGCCCCTACCTGCAAAACCCCCTGGAGCTGGGGGCTCACGTCGTGGTCCACTCCACCACCAAATACATCGGCGGCCACTCCGACCTGGTGGGCGGTGCCATCGTGGTTAAGGACCCGGAGCTTGCTGAAAGGATCCACTTCTTCCAGAACGCGGTGGGGGCGGTGCCCTCGCCCTTTGACTGTTATCTAGCCAGCCGGGGGCTTAAGACCCTCGCCCTGCGCATGGAGCGCCACAGCCGGAATGCCCAGGCGGTGGCCGAGTTTCTCGCCGGTCACCCGATGGTGGAGCGGGTCTACTACCCCGGCCTTCCCACCCACCCCGGCCACCGGGTGGCCAAGGCCCAGATGAAGCATGGCTTCTCCGGCATGGTGAGCTTCTCCCTCAGGAGTGAGGAGGCCGCTCGCCGGCTGTTGAGGGAGCTAAGGATCTTCCTCCTTGCCGAATCCCTGGGCGGGGTGGAGTCCCTGGTCTGCCACCCCGCCACCATGACCCACGCAAGCTACCCCAGAAAGGAGCGGGAGGCGCGGGGAATAACCGACCGCTTGCTAAGGCTAAGTGTTGGGATTGAGGACCCGGAGGACCTCATCGCCGACCTCAGCCAGGCCCTGGAGAAGGCGGCCGGCTAGGCCCGGCGGGGGCGGTGGCGCACCGCCGTGTCCACCACCAGGGTGACGGGGCCAAACATCTCCGCCCCGATCTCCATCATGGCGCCGAATCTTCCCGTCTCCACCCGCGCGCCCGCCTCCTTCATCAGGTCTGCCAGGCGGTCAAACAGAGCTTCCGCCTGCTCGGGCGGGGCAGCCAGATTGAAGCTGGGCCGGTTTCCCTTGCGAAGATCTGCCCCCAGGGTGAAGTTGGGGATGAGCAGAAAGCCTCCTCCCACCGCCGCGGTGTCAAGGTTCATCTTCCCCTCAGCATCAGGAAAGATGCGCAGGCCCAAGAGCTTCCTGGCGAGCCAGCTGGCGTCCTCTTCGTCGTCGCCGGCAAGTACCCCCACAAAGACCAGCAGGCCCACTCCGATCTCGCCTACCCTATCGCCCGAAACCTCCACCCACGCCCGCCTGACCCGCTGGACCACCGCGATCATGCTTCCAGTCTAGCCCAGCCCCCAGCGGGAGGGACTACTCATAGAGCCAGCGCTCCCGCTCGGGTTGCCAGGAGACGTAGTCGTCCTCGCTAAAGAAGAGGCCAAGCTCGCGCTCGGCCGACTCCGGTGAGTCGCTTGCGTGAATCAGGTTCTTGGGCACACTCATGGCCAGGTCGCCCCGGATGGAGCCGGGGGTAGCCTCGCTGGGACGGGTGGCCCCCACCAGGGCTCGTACCTGGGCGATGGCCTCCTCCCCCTCCAGGGCCATCACCACCACCGGTGCCGAGGTGACAAAATCCACCAGCCCCTGGAAAAAGGGCTTCTGCCGGTGGTGGT
>JALSIF010000187.1 GCA_026981635.1 bacterium
GAAAGTCGGGTGAAGGGAAGTCCGGCTCCACCAAGGAGAGCAGCTCCATTGCCACCCGCTACCCCGCCCCCGAGGGCCTCTCCACCCATCCCCTGGTGTGGCGGGCGTGGGCCAAGCTCACCCTGGACCAGGAGGGGCTGGAGAAACTGCTGGACGAAGCCCTGGCCAAGGAGGGCAAGGACCAGGAGCTAAACGAAAAGATCAAGCAGCTTAACCGCTCCATCAACCGCCAGCCCAACCCCGACTACACCAAATACTTTGACCAGGCCCTCAAGGAAGACCCCCAAAACCCCTTCAACCACATGAGCTACGCCTTCTACCTCTTTCCCCGCGACCGGGAGCGGGCAGAGGAGGAGTTTGAGCGGGCGCTGGAAATTGAGGAGCGGCCCGAGTTTTATGCCGTGTGGGCCATTCTCCTGGCCAACCCCCCCATGGCTGGGGGTCAGTACTTCGTCTCCAACCTCTCCGCCGAGGCCACCGCAAGGCAGCTCAAGCGGAGCGCTGAATATATGCAACGTGCAATGGAGCTTGACCCCAAGAACGGCTACTTCAAGTGGGCCTACGCCTACGCCCTGATTGACTACGGGGAAAAGGTGGAGGGAGCCGAAAAGCCCTCCCGGGAGGAGATCCTCCGCCTGGTCAAAGAGGGCAACCAAGCCCCCCATCTCTACTTTCCCCTTCCTCCTCCCCTGCCCTATCCACTGGAGAGCTGGCAGCGGGTCTGGGCGCCGTGGGAAAAGCTGGGCGATCTGGCCCGCCCCGAGGGGATGATGGGCATCTGGACCGACCGCCAGATCACCAAGCTGGGGCAGGAGCTGATCGCCTACTTCAAGGAGAGCGGCGACTTTGAGGTGCTCTACCAGCTCAACGACTTCCTCCTCAAGGCCCCCGCCGTCCGCCCCCCCGACCGCACCTTCCTGGAGCTGCACAGTCAGTTGGGGGAGGAAATTGGCAGAGTACTGAGGGAAAAGTATCCCGACGAGATAAGCGAGAACGACGCCGCCTTTGTCACCGCCACCTACGGCTACGCGCGGGAAAAGATCTGGGGACAGCTCATCACTATGGGCTACCGCCCCTCCCGCAAGCCCGAGCTATTTGACGTGGGCAGGTGGGAGAAGAACTGGCAGCGGGACAACCGCCTGTTTGACCTCTTCTATCCCTACCAGCGCCAGCTCCACGGCGAGATAGAGAAGCTGATCAACAAGGCCAAGCGCCGGCTGGAAAAGAAGGGTAAGCTAAGCAAGTAGGCAATGGCTAGCCGGCCCACCCAAAGCCTTCCCCTGGACTGGCTGGGGATGCTTCCCGAGGAGCTCTCCTCCCTGATGGAGGAGCTGGGAGAGCCGGCCTACCGGGGCACCCAGCTCTTTGAGTGGCTCCACTGCCACCGGGTCTGGCAGTTTGATGAGATGACCAACCTGCCCAAGGCCCTGCGTAAAACCCTGGCTGCCTATAAAGCCCTGCCCCAACCTCAGCTGGTAAACCGCCTCACCGCCCCGGACGGGACGGTGAAAATGGCCTTCGCCCGCCCCGGCGAGGAGAAGCTTGGCCTCTATGAGACCGTCTCCATCCCCCAGCAGTGGGGCCACACCCTCTGCATCTCCAGCCAGATCGGCTGCCCGGTGGCCTGCGCCTTCTGCCAGACCGGGATGATGGGCCTGCGGAGAAACCTCACCGCCGGCGAGATCGTCCACCAGCTCCACTTGGCCGAAATGGTTCTATCCCTGAGCTTTCGCTCCATAGTCTTTATGGGCATGGGTGAGCCCATGCTGAATGTGGACGGCGTGATCAGTGCCATACGCATCCTCACCCACCCGCGGGGGCGAAACTTCTCCGCCCGCCACATCACCGTTTCCACCGTGGGTATCCCTGAGGCCCTAGAGAAACTCATCGCCTCAGGCCTCAAGGTAAACCTGGCCCTCTCCCTCCACTTCCCCGACCCCGACCAGCGGGTAAAGGAGATGCCCCTTACCGCCCGCTGGCCCCTGGAGCGGGTGATAGAGCTCTTGGAGGAGCACGAGCGAAATACCGGCGCCAAGATCACCCTGGAGTATGTCCTCCTTGCCAGCCTAAACGACCGGGAGAGCGACCTTCGCCGTCTCATCCAGCTTGCCCGCCCCCGTCGCTGGCATGTAAACCTGATTGAGTACAACCCGGTCCCCGGTGCGGTGAGCTACCAGCGGGGCTTCACCCTCCGCCCCACCTCCCCCGAACGCACCGAACACTTCCGCCAAAGCCTGGTCCGGGCGGGGGTGGACTGCACCGTCCGCATCAGCCGGGGCCGGGAGGTAGCTGCCGCCTGCGGTCAGCTGGGCAGGGGCATCCCCCCCACCCCCCAAGCCAGG
>JALSIF010000188.1 GCA_026981635.1 bacterium
TGTGCCTCCTCCCGGCTCCGGGCGACCTTGGCCGAAACGGTGTGAAAGATGGTCGGCCCCCCCGGCCCCAGCCTGACCTCGCTTAGGGCCACAAAGTAGTAGCCCCCCCGCTCAACCATCACCCCAAAGCCCAGCTCCTCGCCATCACGCCCCGGGCGCCGGTAGATGAGCTCTGCATGAAGAAGCTCGGCCTGGCTGAACCTCAGCCCGGGACCCTCCCCATCTTCCTCGGGAACAAACTCAACCGCCCCGCTCTTGAAGGCCTCCCGCCGGTTGATGAAGAGGGGGTCGTCAATCAGGCGCGGCATCCTCTCCGATGGTAGCTCAGCCCCGCTGAGATGGCCGGGGAAATGGTGGAGGCGGCCGGATTCGAACCGGCGACCCCCTGCGTGCAAGGCAGGTGCTCTCCCACTGAGCTACGCCCCCATGCCTGCCTACCGTCCCTGCCACCTGCCCCCCTGCGGCGCAAGGGGGAGGGCCTTCCAGTCGGGACATGGTGGGTCGCCCAGGACTCGAACCTGGGACCTCCTCCTTATCAGGGAGGCGCTCTAACCAACTGAGCTAGCGACCCACCCCAGGCAAAATTATATACCCTAAGCCGGGGCTTTCCCTCTTGCCGGCCCCGCACTCCGCCCAGCCTTGGACCGCACCCAATTATATCCCCCCGCCTCCCTCTCCGGTACCGCCCCCTTGACAGGGTCACACGGACGGGGTAAAGTTAGGTATGCCTAACTTTCAAGTTAGGTTAGCCTAAATATCTCCTTTCAGATGGAAGCAATCGGAGCAATCAGGCAGGCGATAAACGGGATGGGCCGCTGGCGCCTCTCGCGCCAGCTCTACTTTCTCGGCCCCGGCTTTCTCATCAGTGTGGGCTACATGGACCCGGGCAACTGGGCCACCGACCTTGCCGCCGGCTCAAGCTACGGCTACCGCCTCCTCTGGGTGGTGCTGATGGCCAACCTGATCGCCATCCTCCTCCAGTACCTCTCCGCCAAGCTGGGTCTGGTCACCGGCCGCAGCCTGGCCGAACACTGCCGCCTCCACTACCGCCGGCCGGTGCGCATCGCCCTGTGGATCCTGGCCGAGCTTGCCATGATGGCCACCGATCTTGCCGAGGTGCTGGGGGTGGCCATCGGCCTCCACCTGCTCTTTGGCATCCCCATCCTTTGGGGAGCCATCCTTGGGGCCGGCGGGGCCTTCCTGATCCTTTGGCTCTCCCGGTTGGGCTATCGGGCGGTGGAGTTTGCCATCATCGGATTGGTGGCCATAATCGGCATCTGCTACGTGATTGAGATCCTGCTTGCCCGACCCGCCTTCGGCCCCATCGTCGCCGGCACCCTGATCCCCAACTCGGCCGTCCTTGAACCGGAGGGGGCGCTCATCGCCGCCGGCATCCTCGGCGCCACCGTCATGCCCCACAACGTCTACCTCCACTCGGCCATCGTGCGCCGCGACTGGCAGGGAGAGAGCCAGACCTCCGCCCTGCGCTACACCCTGATTGACACGGTGGTCTCCCTAAACGCCGCCTTCTTCGTCAACGCCGCCATCCTCATCATGGGTGCCGCCGTCTTCCACCAGGCCGGCCTGCGCATTGAGTCCCTGGAGGAGGCCTACCGCACCCTGGAGCCCCTGCTGGGCAGTCTGGCCAGCGGCGCCTTCGGCATCGCCCTGATCGCCTCAGGGCTTAGCTCCACCACCACCGGAACCCTGGCCGGCCAGGAGATACTTACCGGCTTTACCGGCCTAAGGATCAATGTCTGGCTCAGGCGCCTCATCACCATCTCCCCCGCCCTCATCATCATTGCCCTGGGGGTAGACACCCTGCAGGCCCTCATCCTCTCCCAGGTGGTCCTCTCCCTACAGCTCCCCTTTGCCTCCATTCCCCTGGTGCTGTTTACCGACAACCGGAGAATCCTCGGCCCCCACGCCAATGCCACCCTCACCCGCCTCATCGCCTGGCTGGCCGTCCTCATGGTGGTGGGGCTGAACCTCCTCCTCCTCTATCTGGTCTTCACCGGCCAGGCGGCCGCCGTCTAGCGACTGAGCATCTCCAATACCGCCCTAAGCTTGGCGCTGGCCACCGTCACCACCATCCTCACCCAAAGCAGGGGAAGCCAGAAGAGGAGAAGATAGAGGGATAGCCTGCCCCAGTTGAAGCCGGGGGTAAAGATGATCAGCCCCTCCCCCTCTCCCCGCGGGTCAAAGGTATAAAAGCCGTGGAAATCAAACAGCACCCCCGCCAGCAGGGGATAGAGCTGCGCGTCAAGGATGATAAGCAGCGCCACCCCCAGGGCCAGGGTGAGGACGAAGCGGGAAAGCTCCGAGAAGAGCCCCATC
>JALSIF010000189.1 GCA_026981635.1 bacterium
GGGAGGTAGGAATCTGAGCCGCCGGCCGGTGGTGGTGGGGGGGGAGAGGCGATGAAGGAGAAGACCGTGCCGGTGGCCCGCCAGACAGGAGAGGAAGGGGTGGAAGAGAATAAAGAGGAGGTAGGCCCCATAGCGGGGAGTGCCCAAAAAAAGATGGGCCAGGATCATGGCCACCCCACCGCCAGCTAGCAGGGCCAGGGATAGGCTCATTTCCCTGCCCACGGCAGAAGGAACGCTGACCAGGGCCGCTGTCCCAACGGAAGAACGGCTCACCGGGCGGGCGGTGCTCACCGCTCCCCTCCCACCGGTGGCAGATCCAGCCTGAGGATGAGCAGGGTGCGCTGGGTGTCCAGGGGACCGGTGGGCAGGCTGCCTACAGGTTCCGAAGTTAGGGCGATGAGATAGGTGCCGGCGGGGTCCAGGCGGCCGGCCAGAAAACCCTCCAGCCACATCTCGGTGAGCACCCAGCCCGTCATCCCCACCTCCGGACCCCGCCCCTCAATCAGCCAGCCCTGGCCGGAGGTGAGGGAGTCCAGGGCGTTGGTCAGGGAGCGCTCCCCGGCGGAAAAGACGTAGTGGCCCAGCATGGGCTGGAAGAGATACTCGTAGTAGGCGACGTATGTCTTGGCCCGGTTGTCCAGCCGGCTGACAAAGGCCAGGTTCCTCTCCACCACCTCCTTGCGCGGGGGGTCCTGGTCATCCAGCAGGGCTAGCTCCTCCACCACCCGCCCAGTCTCGGCAAGGCTCAGCCTGACCTCCCCCCCCGGTCCGATCCTGCCCAAGGGGTAGGCGAAGTGGTCCACCACCAGCAGGGCGTTCTCCAGCCCCAGGGACGATCGGTTGACCAGCCTCAGCGCTCCCTCCGTTGATCCGGTAAGCACAATGGGGGGCACCCGCCATGCCCTGAGTTCCCAGGATGAGTCGGCCAGGTAGCCGAAAACCTGGGTAGGGATCTGATTACTGGGGTGGATGCGAAAGCCCGAGTCCACCCTGAGCTCGGCAAACAGGGCCTCGCGGGGCTGGAGCAGGTCGGCCTGCACCACCGCCAGGGTGAAGGTGGCATCACTGGAGGCGGGGGGTGGGACCATCGCCGCCAGGGCGGCCCCCCCTGCCGCTGCTGCCGCCACCACCAGCGGCCGGTCCGCCGCCACCACCACCAGCCCGGCCAGTAGAAGGATGCCCAGGGTGGCGGCAACGTAGCGGGCCAGATGGCCGCTTACCCGGTTGCGCAGGGCCTGGATCAGGCGGATCATCCCCTGGTCGGCCCCCTCCAGCGCCAGCCCCGTCTTAAGGTGGGGCGGGGCGGGCAGCGTAGCGTCGTGGATCGCCCACCAGGGGTTAAAGCCCAGCCGGGTGATCTCCGCCCGGGGCAGGTAGAGCTCGTGGGGGGAGCGCCCCACGATGGAGGAGGTGACCTGAAACTGGGTGCGGGCCAGCTTATCTTTGCTCAGCAGGTCGGGCAGGGGCAGGGCGCCTCCCGGGTCCGACGAGTCGCGGTAAAAGGGGATAGCCCTAAGGTCCAGTTGACCCCCGGTGAGCACCTCGGCATAGCGCCCATCCCGCACCCTGACCCTGATCTCATCCAGGGGACGGGCCATCTGCTTCAACCATCCCCGGACCAGCCGGTCCAGTGCGTCGGCGACCTCCTCCCCCCCCGCCTCCTCGGGCAGGGTGAGCAGGTAGCCATCAAAGTAGCGTGCCACCTTTCCCCCCCACTCCCCTTCCTCCTGCCATCTGAGCCCCTGCGGGAAGACCCGGGGCAGGTTGATTCCCTCCCCTGCCACGACAAGAATGCCACCCAGTGCCACATAGGACCTGAGCCGACGACGAAGCTGGGCGGGCAGGGTGGCAAGCTGACGGTCAGCCACCACCAGGGCAGCAAAGTCGCTAAGCGCACCCGGCAGGGGAAGACGGGTCAGCCTGAGGGAGACAAACTCATAGCGATAGGCAAAGGTTCCCCCCTGCCAGCTGCCCAGCCGGGGCAGGGTGATACTGCTCTCCACCGCCGCCGGCCTCTCCCGCTCCCTGAGCCAAAGGACCCGCACCGCCCCTCCCCCAAAGGGTCTCACCTGCCTCTTCACCCGGTCCCAGATCAGATCCCCGCTCTTTAGGCGGAACTCAATCTCGGTGGGCCCCTGTTGGCTGGGCAGGAAGTAGAGCAGCCCCTGGTGGATCGCCCCCTCCTCCCTGAGCTGGTCAATCTCCCAGCGGGCCAGCAGGATCCCCCCCGACTTCTCCTTGTAGGGGGTGAGGAAGTAGGCCTCCAGCTGATAGCTGGTGCGCGGGCCCAGCCCGGAGAAGCTGATCCAGAAGGGGGTA
>JALSIF010000190.1 GCA_026981635.1 bacterium
CGCCTGGTCGGTGGGGAGGACCGAGCCGATGGGGACCCCGTAGCCCAGGTGGTGGTCAGGCATGAGGACGAAGTCGCCCGCAAGGTAGGGAAAGGCGAGCACCTCGTGGACGTTCTGCTCCACCGCCGGGTCAAGTCCCTCGGCGCCCAGCGGGAGCCAGATGTGGGCCCGCCTGCCCCTGCGCTCAATGACCAGGCGCTTCTCGCCCTTCTCCGTCTGTACAGCGCTCCTCTCCATCTCCACCCTTTACTAAATTCTAACCCGGGAAGAGGAACTATATTGGCAAAGAACAGGCTGGTGGGGTTGAAGCGGAAGTGGTAGCTGGCGTATGATGGGGGGATTGCGATGGCCCCGAAGAGGAAGTCAGCCGGCCGGGCCTCTTCCCCCGCTAAGGAGGGGTTTGACCCCGGCTATATCGTTATCCGCGGCGCCCGGGAGCACAACCTCAAGGGGGTAGACCTCAGTATCCCGCGGGGCAAGCTGGTGGTCTTTACCGGCATCTCGGGGAGTGGCAAGAGCTCCCTTGCCTTTGACACCATCTATGCCGAGGGCCAGCGGCGCTACCTGGAGTCCCTCTCCACCTACGCCCGCCAGTTCCTGGGCAAGCTGGAGAAGCCCCAGGTGGACCAGATCACCGGCCTCTCCCCCGCCATCGCCATTGAGCAGAAGGCGGCCAGCCACAACCCCCGCTCCACCGTGGGGACGGTGACCGAGGTCTACGACTACATGCGGGTGCTCTGGGCCCGGCTGGGGGTCCAGCACTGCTACCGGTGCGGCAAGCGGGTGGGCCGCCAGACGGTGGACCAAATAGTGGACGCCCTGCTCAACCACCCAGAGGGGACTGCCCTGGTCATCCTTGCCCCCAAGGTGAGGGGGCGCAAGGGGGAGTACCGCGACCTGCTGGAGGAGGCCCGCCGCAAGGGGTTTACCCGGGTCAGGGTGGACGGGGAGGTGCTCAGCCTGGACCAGGAGATCAAGCTGGACGAGAAGCGGCGCCACGACATTGAGGTGGTGGTGGACCGGCTGAAGGTGAGGCCGGGGGTGCGCTCCCGCATTGCCGAGGCGGTGGAGACCGCCCTGGAGGAGGGGGAGGGCCAGCTCATCGCCCTCTTGCCTAGCGAGGGGCGGGTGGAGCGCTACTCGGAGCGAAACGCCTGCGTGGAGTGCGGCATCAGCTACCCCGACCTCAACCCCAACCACTTCTCCTTCAACAGCCCCTACGGCCGCTGTGAGGCCTGCGACGGGCTGGGGGTGCGCCTGGAGGCCGATCCCGACCTGGTGGTCCCCAACCCCAACCTCTCCCTGGCCGAGGGGGCAGTGAGCGTCTACCGCTTCCGCATGGGCCGCTTCTTCCGCCTGCTCAGGGCCATCCTGGAGGAGTATGGCGGCTCCATCTGCCAGCCCTTCAGCGAGCTGCCGGAGGAGGCCCGGGAGGTGATCCTCCGGGGCGGCCCGGTCACCTACCGCAACCGGCGGCGCCACTTTGAGGGGGTGCTAAACACCGTCTCCCGCCTCTACCACGAGGCAAAGAGCGAGGGCGCCCGCAGCTACTACGGCCAATACATGCGGGCCCTGCCCTGCCCGCAGTGCGAGGGGAAGCGGCTGAGACCCGAGAGCCTGGCGGTGCGCATGGCGGGGAAGACCATTGACCAGGTGGCCGCCCTCTCCATCGCCGACGCCACTCAGTTCTTCCTCGCCGCCCTGCCCGAGGAGCGGCGGGAGGAGTTTCGCCGGCTGATCCCACCAGCGGGGATCGGCTTCAGGGACGGAGAGGGCAGGCCCACCGTGGTCTCCCTGTGGCAGGAGCGGGGAGAGATCCTCCCCCTCAGCGAGCGGGAGCTCACCATCGGGGGCGAGGTGATCCGGGAGATCCTGCGCCGGCTGGGCTTCCTCAAGCAGGTGGGGCTCCACTACCTCACCCTGGACCGCTCCGCGCCCACCCTCTCCGGGGGGGAGTCCCAGCGCATCCGCCTGGCCAGCCAGATCGGCAGCGGGCTTACCGGCGTGCTCTACATCCTGGACGAACCCTCCATCGGCCTCCACCAGAGGGACAACCTGGCCCTGATCCGCTCCCTGCAGGGGCTGAGGGACCTGGGCAACACGGTGATCGTGGTGGAACACGACCGGGAGATGATGGAGCAGGCTGACTTCATCGTGGACTTCGGCCCCGGCGCCGGGGTCCACGGGGGGGAGATCGTGGTGGCCGGCCCCCTGAGCAAGGTCAAGCGCTCAAAGGCCTCCCTCACCGGCGCATACCTTAGGGGGGAGCGGGAGATCCCCCTGCCCAAGGAACGCCGCACGGGTAAGCCCAGGG
>JALSIF010000191.1 GCA_026981635.1 bacterium
ATTGCCATCGTCTTCGTGCTGTTTGACATTGAGCTGGTCTTCCTCATCCCCTGGGCGGTGGCCTTTGATGCCTACAAGGTGAGCCTGGAGGCGCTCTCCTTCTGGCTGCTGGAGATGCTTATCTTTATTGCCATCCTGGTGGTGGGCTTCATTTATATCTTGGCTAAAGATATTCTCAAGTGGGAGTTTTGAGGTATGAGGGAGAAAAAGAACCCAGGGAGGATGAAAACAGATGAGTAAGGAGAGGGAAGACTACCTCATCTCTCTCGTTGGCACCTCGGTGCTCTTTACTACGGTGGACAAGGTGCTGACCTGGGCCCGCTCCAACAGCCTTTGGCCGCTGGCCTTTGGACTGGCCTGCTGCGCCATTGAGATGATGTCCACGGTGGCGAGCCGCAACGACATCAGCCGCTTCGGCTCGGAGGTGTTTCGGGCAAGCCCCCGCCAGGCCGACCTGCTCATCGTGCCCGGCCGGCTGGCCTGGAAGATGGCTCCCATCATAAGCGAGCTCTATGACCTCATGCCCCACCCCAAGTGGGTCATCTCCATGGGGGCCTGCGCCAGCTGTGGGGGGGTATTTCGCACCTACACCATCGTCCACGGGGTGGACCAGGTGATCCCGGTGGATGTCTATGTGCCCGGTTGTCCGCCCCGGCCGGAGGCCCTGCTGGACGGGCTTTTGAAGCTCAAGGCCAAGATCAACCAGGAGGGCACCATGTCCAGGCCGGCGGCGCTGGCCCGCACCTAGGCGGATAGCCCAAGGAGTTCGGGGAGAGCCCTGATGGAAGAGATGACAGGCAAGGGCAGGTTTATCGGACCAGCAGCCTTCCCCCAGGGGGAGGAGGAGATCGCCCGCATCACCGACCCCGATACCGACCCCTACTTTGAGGAGTTGGCGGCGGAGCGGGAGGCCCTAATTGAGGAGCTTTCCCAGGAGATGGAGGAGATCGGCTCCGCCTACCCGGGGACCATTGAGGAGATCAAGCTGGAGGCGGGACCCCAGATCGTGGTCCGGGTGCCGCGGGAGGAGAACAAGAAGATGCTCTCCTTCCTCAAGGAGCGGGGCTATCGGCTGCTCTCCTACGTGGCGGGGGAGGACTACACCCCCAGAAAGCCCCGCTTTGAAGTCTTCTATGAGCTGATTGACATTGAGCGGGGCAGGCGCATCCGGGTGCGCTGTGGGTTGCCCGAGGAGGACCCCACCATCGCAAGCGTGGAAGATATCTTCATCACCGCAAGCTGGCACGAGCGGGAGACCTACGACCTTCTGGGGATAACCTTTGAGGGCCACTCCGACATGCGCCGGCTGATTCTTCCTCCCAACTGGGACGGCTTTCCCCTGCGCAAGGAGTATGACCCCATCTTTGGCAAGCTGGCCTGGAAGCTGGGCACCAACGTGCTTACCCCCACCTACGAGACTCCCCAGGAGCTGATGAAGCTGGGGGGCAGGGTGAGCGACGGGGAGCCGGTGGTGGAGGAGGACCCGGGCTTTAGGGGGAAGAAGCGGACATGAGCGACAAGACCCAGACAGTGGAGCGGCCCAACGGAGCAGGGGGCGTCCCCGATGTCACTGCCGGGGTGGGCAGTGAGCGGCTGATTGCGGTAAACATGGGGCCCCACCACCCCTCCACCCACGGGGTGCTCCGGCTGGGGCTGGTGCTGGACGGGGAGAAGATCGTCCGCTGCGTGCCCGACATCGGCTACCTGCACACCGGGGTGGAGAAGCTCTCCGAGCACCACAACTGGACCCAGAACATCACCCACTACTGCCGGCTGGACTACCTCTGCCCGATGCACAACGAGCTGGCCTACTGCCTGGCGGTGGAGAAGCTCATTGGGCCGGAGCTAAAGATCCCCCGCCGGGCCGACTACATCCGGGTGCTGATGAGCGAGCTTACCCGGATCATCGGCCACATGGTTTGGCTGGGCACCCACGCCCTGGACATCGGGGCCATGTCGGTCTTCTTCTACTGCTTCCGGGAGCGGGAGAAGGTGCTTGACCTCTATGAGGAGATCGGCGGCCAGCGGATGATGACCAGCTACATCCGCATCGGGGGGGTGGCCTACGACACCCCGCCGGGCTTTCTTGACCATGTGATGGACTTTGTGGAGAGCTTTGAGAAGGACGCCCTCAACACCTTCCACAGCCTGCTTACTGAAAACCCCATCTGGCTTCGGCGTACCCAGGGCATCGGGGTGATCGGCCCCAAGGAGGCCCTGGAGTGGGGGCTTACCGGGCCGGTGCTTAGGGGAAGCGGGGTGGCCTACGACGTGAGGCGAGCCTTCCCCTACTGCCGCTATGAGGGGT
>JALSIF010000192.1 GCA_026981635.1 bacterium
AGAGGCAAAGGCCAGGTTCGCCCCGGATTGCGTCGCGGCAGGGGATGGTTTCCCCCCCATCCGCTGGTGGCTGAAAAGGCGCCTCCGGCCAGTTTCTCCTGCCCCTGCCGGGTGGGCTAAAATGGCCCCGGAGGAGTCCCATGGGTAGCGTAAACAAGGTAATTCTCATCGGCAACCTTGGTGCCGACCCCGAGATCAGGGTGACCCCGGCGGGCAACAAGGTGGCCACCTTGCGCATCGCCACCAACGAGTTCTACCGCGACGCCCAGGGGGAGCTGCAGCAGGTGACCGAGTGGCACCGGGTGGTCTGCTGGAACCGGCTGGCCGAGCAGTGCGAACAGTACCTCAGCAAGGGCCGGCAGGTCTACATTGAGGGCCGCATCCGCACCCGCAAGTACACCGACAACACCGGCATTGACCGCTACATAACCGAGGTCATCGCCCAGCGGGTGGTCTTCCTGGGCAGCCGGGCCGAGGCCGAGCTTTCCGCCTCCCCGGTGGCAGAGACTGCCGCTCCCTCTTTAGCCGGAGGGGAGGCCCAGGCGCCGGTGGATGTGACCCAGGCCGGCGAGCCTCCCCTGGAGAAGGAGGATGTGCCGGTAGAGGAAAGCGACTTCTTCAACCGCTAGCCGCCACCTCCCGCTGCGGAGGTAGGAATTTCAGGCCCTCCCTTGGGGGTATGGTAAAAGTCATTGTCACCTTTGGGCTAATCATTTCGCGATGAAACCTTCGGGTCCAGAGCTTGAGGGGGGCGATCTTTCTCCCGACGGTGCTGAACCGGCCGCCCCCACCGCTCCTGCCCAGGCGCCCGCCGGCTGGGGCTGGCGCCTGCTCAGCCCCCTGGGCATCCGGCTTGACCCCGCCATCATGCGGGCGGTCCTGCGCATCGCCCTCCCCTTCATGGGGGCGATGGTGCTCAGGAACCTGGTGGGGATTATTGACTACAAGATGGTGGGTGCCCTGGTCCCCGTCCCCGCCGGAGCAAGCGAGGCGGTGCGCACCGCCATCCAGCGCGACGCCCTGGCAGCTCTTGCGGTGAGCCGCAACGTGATGTGGATCCTGGTCTCAATATTCATGGGGGTGGGGATAGCCTCCTCCACCTTCGTCTCCCAGCTCTATGGAGCGGGCCGCAGGAAGGACCTGCGTCACTACGCCACCCAGTCGCTCATGCTGGGCATCTATGTGGCCCTCTTCTTTACCGCCCTGGGCCTAATCTTTGGCCGCTGGTTCATCGGCCTACTGGGCCTTGAGCCCCAGGTTGCCGCCTACACCTGGGACTACGTCTCCATCATGCTCTTGGGCCTTTCCCTTATCGCGGTCAACTTTGTCTTCATCAGCGTCTTTAACGGCCTGGGCAGGACCGAGTATCCCTTCTTTGGCCAGGTCGTCATCAACCTGGCCAATATCTTCGGTAACTGGTACTTCATCCCCCTCTGGGGGGTGGCGGGAAGTGCCATCGCCACCGTCATCTCCACCTCCCTGGTGGTGGCCATGTTTGCCCTCAAGCTCTGGAAGGACGGCCTGCTGGAACTTTCCCGCCGGGTATTTCGGGGCATGTCCCGCTCCCTCATAAACCTGAGCCTCATTGCCCTTCCCTCCAGCGCCCAAACCCTCACCCGCTCCCTCTCCATGTTTGCCCTCTTCGCCCTCATCGGCCACCTTCCCGCCTCCATGGGAGACAAGTCGGTAGGAGCGGCCGCCCTGGGGTTGGGTCTGCTCACCGAATCCCTAGCCTTCATGCCCGCTTTTGCCTTTTCGGTTGCCGCCGCCACCCTTACCGGCCAGCACATCGGCCGGGGCGACTTTGAGGGGGCCCGGCGAAGTGTCCTCCACGCCGGCCTGCTCTCCTTTGCCATCATGACCACCATGGCGGCCGTCTTCCTCATCTTTCCCTACCCCCTGGTGAAGTTCATGGCCAGCGGCAACCCCCTGGTGATCCCCGAGGGGGTGCGCTACATCCGCATCGCCGCCCTCTCCGATCCCTTCATCGGCATCTCCATGGCCCTGCTGGGGTGCCTCAGGGGGGCGGGGGACGTCAGGGCCGCCTTTGGCATCGGGCTGATTGCCCTCTGGGGCATCCGCATCCCCCTCGCCTGGGCGATGGCGGTGCCCCTGGGGATGGGTCTTTCCGGCATCTGGTGGGCGATGACCCTAAGCGCAGTGATCGAGTGCGGCCTCTACCTGTGGCGCTACCGAAGTGGGGTTTGGACCCGCATCAAGATAGAGCGGGCCTGATGCTCTGGCTAGCCCTCGCCTCTCGGGTAGGCCCGGTTAATGGCCTCAACCGTCCTATGGA
>JALSIF010000193.1 GCA_026981635.1 bacterium
GGCTGCCGTCCCCCACCACCGCGATGGTGTGGCGGTCGGTGTCGGGGGGGTCGCTCAGGGAGTAGCCCACCGCGGCGCCGATGGCGGTGGAGGCGTGGCCCACGGTGAGGAGGTCGTGCTCGCTCTCCCCCAGGCGGGGGAAGCCCGACAGGCCGTCGGTCTGGCGGATGGTGGGGAAGAGGGGGTTTCGGCCGGTGAGGATCTTGTGGGCGTAGGCCTGGTGGCCCACGTCAAAGATGATCCGGTCGTGGGGGGAGTTGAAGACGTAGTGGAGGGCGATGATCAGCTCCACCGCCCCCAGGCTGGCGCCAAGATGCCCCCCCACCTGGGAGCAGACCTCAATGATGCGCTGGCGCACCTCCCGGGCCAGCTCCTCCAGCTCTTCAATGGTGAGGGCCTTAAGGTCGGCCGGCGACTGGACCTTCTCTAGCAGTCCCATCCTCCCTCGCTCACTGGTTAGCTTAGCGGTTTCGCTCTACGGCCAGCCGGGCAAGCTCACAAAGCTCCTCGGTGGGGCCGGGAAGTCCGGCCAGGGCACCCACCGCCTCCCGGCGGTGAAGCTCGGCCAGCTCGCGGGTGCGCTCAACCCCGCAGGCCTTGATCAGGGTGGGCTTGAGCCTCTCCCGGTCGCTTGCCAGGGGCTTTCCCACCACCACCTCCACTCCCTCAACGCTGAGCAGATCGTCGCGGGCCTGGAAGGCAAGTCCCAGCTCGTATCCGTAGCGAGCCAGGGCCTCAACCTGCTCCTCACTTCCTCCCCCCACCAGCCCACCGATGGCCAGGGTGGCCTCAAAGAGGGAGGCGGTCTTCAGCTCGTGGATGCGGGTGACCTCCTTTTCGCCTACCGGCTTTCCCTCCAGGGCCAGGTCCATGAGCTGGCCCTCCACCACCAGGTGGGTGGCGCGGGTGAGGCGCAAGAGGACGGGGGCGGCAAGGTCGGGGCGGGATAGCTCCGCCAGGGCCTTAGCCAGCAAGTGGAAGGCCAGGTTGAAGATGGCATCGCCGATGAGCAGGGCGGTGGCTTCGTCGTAGAGGATGTGGAGGGTGGGCAGGCCGCGGCGGGTGGGGGCGTCGTCCATGGCGGGCAGGTCGTCGTGGACCAGGGTGAAGGTGTGGACCGCCTCAATGGCAGCCATCACCGGCACCAGCCGGTCAAGCTCCACCTCGGGGTCCACCGCCCGGGCGGCCAGCAGGCCTAAGATGGGGCGCAGGCGCTTGCCGGGGGCAAGCAGCATGTGGGCCATGGCGCGGCGGGTCTCCTCAGCGGCGGGGAGGGCATCAAGCCCCGCCTCAAGGGCGGCGTCAATGGGCGGGCGCCAGCGTGCGATAAACTGCTTAAGGTGCGACGGTTCCCTTTCCACTGGAGTTGGGGGCTATTTTAGAGAGCGACCGATTGTAGGGAGATTGCCATGGCAGAGGAAAAGGCGGTTGTGCTGATTACCGGGGCCTCTTCGGGGATTGGCCGGGCAACAGCTAAGCGGTTTGCCCAGGGCGACTGGCGGGTGGTGCTGTTTGCCCGCCGGGAGGAGCTGCTTAAAGAGCTTGCCCAAGGGATCAATGAGGAGGGAGGAGAGGCGCTTCACTTTGCCGGCGACATCCGCAGCCTGGAGGACATCAGCCGGGTGGTGGGGGTGATCCGCGACCAGTTTGGCCGCCTAGACTGCCTGGTGAACAACGCCGGCATCTACCGCCACGCTGAGGTGGTGGAGCAGAAGCCAGGGGAGCTAATTGAACTTTGGGAGACCAACCTGTATGGGCCCTTCATGCTTACCCGAAACTGCCTACCCCTGCTCAGGAAGAGCCGGGGGACGGTGGTCTTTGTCTCCTCCATTGCGGCCCGGGAGTGGTACCGGGGGAACGCCGCCTACTCGGCCACCAAGGCGGCCCTGGCGGCGCTGGCCGGGGTGCTCAGGGAGGAGGAACGGGAGCATGGGGTAAGGGTCTCGGTTCTCTTTCCGGGGGCCACCTACACCCCCATCTGGGACCATATCCCCAGCCAGGCCGACCCGGAGCGGATGGTCAGCGCCGAGCAGGTGGCGGAGGTGATCTTGCAGGTGGCCAACCTGGGGGAGAATGCCAGCTTGGACGAGGTGGTTATCCGCCCCCGGGGGGGCAGCCTCTAAGCAGGGAAGGAAGCTTTCTTTAAATGTACTGAGAAATCTTTTTGGGAGTGACTTGACAGGGTGGGGGAGGGGGGGTAATATCTGGCCGTCCGTAGCTTGGCAAGCTGGCTGGGTTTCCTTCTAACCGACTGAGCGAGAATAAGAGGGAAACAATTAATAAAG
>JALSIF010000194.1 GCA_026981635.1 bacterium
GTAAGGGTTACCTCCCCCAGCTGGATGGTGAGGGTCTCAATGTTTACCACATACTTCCTCGCCACCGCCGCCGCATCCTCGGTCACGAAATGACGCCCGGGGCGGGCAGCTAGAGCAGAGTTGACCAAGCCCACCACTAGCAAGCCCGTACATGCCACCCCCAGTAGTGCAACTCTGAGGCCCTTAGCCATCCTCGTTCACCTCTCTGGAACCGTTCTAGTCAATCCTCAAACCGAGAAGTCGGAGTTGTACATCGGTTTGGCGACCGCCTTGACGGTGATGTTCAACTCCTTGCCCTGGCGACGGATGTGAAACTCCAGCTCATCCCCTACCCGCCGGCTGAGGATGTAGGCCCTGACCGATTCGGGGTCGGGGAAAGTAAGCCCGTCAATGGTCACGATCTCATCCATCGCCTTGAAGCCCGCCTTCTCTGCCGGGCTGTTGCGTCTCACCCCAAAGATGATGATGCGGTCCTTGGGCCGCTTGGTCTCCACAAAGTCGTAGTAGCGGGGACTGACCAGATAGGCACGGGGAGCAAGCACATCCAGCCCAATCCAGGGGCGCTCAAACTTGCCCGTCTCAATCACCGAAAAGGCAAACTCCTTGGCCTGGTTGATGGCCACGGCGGTGTTCAGCACCTCCGCCACCGAGGGGATGGAACCGCCCCAGGAGTTGATCCCCACCACCTCACCACGGGCGTTAATCAGCGGACCACCCGAGTTTCCCCCGTTGATGGCCGCAGCCATGCGGATCGGTCTAACCAGGTTGGTCCCGTACTGCAGGCCAAGACTGGCCCGGCGGATGTAGGCGCTGTAGATGGAGATCTGGAAACCTACTCCATCAACTCGACCTGCCATCTCGCCGATGTTGGCGGTCTGTTTGAGGAACCAGTTGTCTACATAGTCACTTATGTTTGCCCGGGCGATGGGGCCCCAGCCGGGATTGCCAAAGGTGAGCACAAACTCACCCATGGCAATGGCATCGCTGTCTCCCAGTGGAATGGGGTGGAGGCGCTTCTTGAGCTCTTCCTCCTGACCCGGCGGGGCATAAATCTTAATTAGTGCAGCATCTATACCCGGTTCACCAGCCACTAGCTTGGCCGGCCAGTTACTCCCATCCCAAAAACTTACCTTTATGATCCCCGACTGGCCAGCCACGTGGTAGTTGGTCAATGCGTGTCCCTCCTGGTCAATTACGAAACCGGAGCCCACACTTCTAACCAGCCCCCCAGGCATTCCGCTGGTTATGTCACTTAGGTTTTGAACCGTGATTATCCCCCGCTTTACTTTTTCCAATAGCTCACTTACCCCGTAGGGGTCAAGACCACGGATGGGGGTCTCGGCGAAGCCAGCCAGTGACTCGCGAAACTCTCCCAGTTCACTTTGTCCCTGTGCTGAGACAGGACGCACCAAAGCTAGTGCCACCAACACTAGGGTAAAAATCACTCCCCATCTAGCTGAGATCTGTCTCATCATCACTTCCTCCTCAGAGTCCCGCTTGTTTCTCTCCTCCCTCTCCCTTCTACTCCACTGGATTATTACCCCTTCTCAGCCATGGCTATGCGATTCCTAGGGGTGTCCAAGGGGAAGGCTGGAAGAGTCCCCCTCTTCCTCCCCTCTTTCCTCTTCAGACCTCTTCTCCACCACGATTACCACCGTCTCCTTCATGCGCTGCTCCAGTGGGTCATAGTAGGAAATGCGCAGGGTCTGACCAATCTGGATCTTGCGCTTGAAGCTGCGGTAGTCATAGTCGGTTCCGATCCGCTCGTCGTTGATGGTGAGGATCACGTCCCCCTCCTTAAGCCCGCCAATGTCGGCCGGGCTTCCCGGTTCCACATAGGTGATGAGCAAACCCCGATTGATGGTTTCGGGCAAGTCTCTGACAATGCGGATACGATCGTTTACCAGGATGACTTCCCAGCCGATGTAAGGGGTGCGAACCTCACCGGCGATGATTCTTTCGGCTACCGGCAGGACATCGTCAATGGGTGCGGCTAGGTTTATCCCCACCTGGGAACCGGTCACCGTCACCGGCGACCTCACCACTCCGACTATGTAGCCATCGGTGGTGACCAGCGGTCCTCCGATCATGCCGAAGTTGAAGGGGGCATCAAACTGGATGTAGGGGTCGGTGCGCTCTTCCGCCAGTGGATAGCGCTTACGGATGGAGCTGATGATGCCACCATGGGCAAAGATTCCTATGTCCTCGTCAATCCGGTAGCCCAGAATTCCCACCGGCTGCCCCACCCTAAGATCCTTGCTAGAGCCGATGAAG
>JALSIF010000195.1 GCA_026981635.1 bacterium
GGAGGGGGGGAGAGTTGGGGAAGGGGATGGGTTTCTGATTGTGGGGGCAGTGAATGGGACTGGCTCTACCGCAGGGTGCTGGTCCCGCTGCGGGAGGAGCCCCCGCAGGAGAGGAGCACCAGTAAAAGAAGGCCGAAGGTCAGGGTGGAAAGGTGATTGGTTAACCTGCCCACTTCTCCTCACCTCACTTTTCAGGAGTCAGAGGAAGTTTAACGCTTTTGAAAGGATTAGTAAGTTAGTTATCTGGTAGAAATATTCCATTGGAGAATTGGAAGGGTGGTGCCGGCTTCCGGCCTTCTGGTCAGCGCAGACCTCCCGGGGACTGGCGGTTGGGTCTGGTAGGCTGGTAGGGTTTGATCTGAGGGGTGTGCTAGGAGCCATGGGCATGAGGAAAGGGTGGTGCTGGGCTTTTCTACTTGCTGTACTCCTGCTTGCCGGGGTGGAAGGGTGGAGCGACGGTGCCCGGGCGGCAGACCGGGGCTACACACCGGCGGTGTGGGACCCCAAGGTCTTCATCTCCCTGGAAGAGCTCAAGCCCGGCATGGAGGGGCTGGCCTACACGGTGGTCAAGGGGACCGAGATCTCCGCCTTTCGGGTGCGCGTCGTATCCATCATCCGGGGGCGGGGTTTTCACAACCGGGACTATATCCTGGGATACTCCTCAGGTCCCCTCATTGACCTGACCAACGGTATCGCCGGCGGGATGAGCGGCAGCCCGGTCTTCATAGACGGGCGCCTGGCCGGGGCGGTGAGCGGCCACTGGTCCTTCACCGACCAGCGCCTCACCATCATCACCCCCATTGAGCACATGCTTACCGTCTGGGACCACGACGACCCGCGCTTTGCCCCCTTTGAGGCCACCCCCATTGAGGAGGCGGTCTTCAGGGTGAAGGGGCAAAGCTTTACCCCCCTGGAGGAGAGTGCGGCCCTTGACCGACCGGCGAGGCGCCAGGCTCTGCTTCCCCCCGCCTATGAGCTTGACCCGCCGGTGGTGGTGGGGGGAAGGCTCATTAGCCGCCTGATCATCCCCCAGACGCCTTCCGAGGAGCGGCTGGCCAGGATGGTCGCCGATGCCAACACCGAGGTGGCAGAGCTTGCCGAGGCGCCCCTGGTGGTGGCGGGGGTGCCGGCCGAGGTGGGGCCAATATTTAGCCGGGCGGTAGAGAGCTTCCTGCCCGAGGAGTTCACCCTCTATGGGGGAGTGGTGGGCAGATTTGAGGTGAGAGCCGGCGGGAAGGTGGGGGCGGAGCCGGCCGCCCTCTCCCTGGCCGGGGAGAGCGGCTTTGAGGCCGACTTCATCGATCTTCTCCCCCCCAACGCTACCCCGCCGGCGGAGATCCGCCCGGGGGCGGTGATCACCACCCCCTACATGCGGGGCGACATCCAGAGCTACTCCTACGGGACCTTTACCTACCTGGATCGCAACGGCAACTTCCTCGCCTACGGCCACCCCTCCAGCCGGGGCGGGGCGGTGGAGCGGCCGGTGGGGACCGGCTACGTCTACAGCGTCCCCCCCAACCTCCGGCGGGTGGGCAAGCTGGCCTTGCAGGGGAGGGTGATCGGCACCACCCTGCAGGACCGGGGGCCGGCCATCGCCGGTGTGCTGGGCAGGGTGCCCAAGTTTGTGGAGGTCACGGTAAGGGTGGAGGACCAGCAGACGGGGGAGCTTCGCACCTTCCACACCCAGGTGGCCAGGGACCGGGATCTCATGCCGGGGCTGATCTATGCTGCGGTGCAAAGCGCCCTGGTGATGACGGCGGCAAATCGGGGGCGGGCCACGGTGCGCTACTTCCAGAACATAGACTTTGAGGGCCTGCCCGGCACCTTCTCGCGGGAGAACCTCTACTACACCGAGCAGCTTCCCGGGCAGGTGGGGTTTGACGCCGGGGTGATCACCGAGTTTGCCCTCAAGAACGAGCGCCACCGGGTCTGGCCCAGGCGGGTGGTGGTGTCGGCCGAGGTGATCCCTGAGCGGAGGACCGCCCGCATCGCCGACTTTTGGCTGATCGGTGAGGAGCAGTACCGGCGGCTGGCGGTGCGGGACGGCTGGCGGGTGGAGGCCCTCCCGGATGACCTTGAGTTCCTCGCCCAGTCGGGGGGCAGGGTGAAGGTGAGGCGGGGGATGAAGCTCTACGGGCTGGTCAAGCTCATCCCCTGGCGGGGCGACCCCTTCTATGCCGTCCAGCCGCTCATCTTCCCTAAGCGGGCCAGGCCGGGCAACTACCGGCTGGAGGTGTTCAGCGGGGCGATGG
>JALSIF010000196.1 GCA_026981635.1 bacterium
CACTCTCTGTCTATCGTCAGGCTGAACAGGCCTTTTCCACCCTGGGCGCCAGCGGAAATTCGCGCCTTGCCCGCCAAATAGCCGCCGCCCGCGAGGCCCTGGAGCGGTCCTGAGACCGGGGCGGTGGCCAGCTCCCGCCCGCCCGGAAATCTAGAGTTATTGAATGACTAAAAATTATCCTACTGCCCCCCAGGGCCTGCGGTGCTATATTGATATGCCAAAATTCCGCCGGGCCTTGGGCCCGGGCAAATCTAGGAGGGGAGGAACCATGAGAGTGGCTAGAACTATCGTCTTTCTTTCCGCTGCCCTGCTGGCGGCGGCGGGCTTCGCCTGCGGCGGCGGAGGCGGCGGAGGGGGTGCCCCTCAGGTCCCCTCCGCTCCCACCGGCCTGGTAGCCGACGCCGGCGACGGCCAGTGCTCCCTCACCTGGAACCAGGTGGCGGGGGCGGAGAGCTACACGGTCTACTACTCAACCCAGCAGGGGGCCGGAACGGCGGGCATCGCCGTCCAGCGGCAAACCAACAACGCAACCATCAGCGGCCTTACCAACGGGACCACCTACTACTTCGTGGTCACCGCCAAAAACCAGGCGGGCGAGTCGGCCCCCTCGGCGGAGGTGAGCTGCACGCCCGCCCCCGAACAGGTGGCCCTGACGGTGAGCGGACGGGTGCTGTTTGACGACCAGACCCCGGTGGCGGGAGCCCAGGTCTTCGGCTCCACCCGCTCGCTGGCCGACTTCACCCTGCGGGAAGGCTCCCAGATGAACTCCGCCACCACCGACGACCAGGGCAACTTCACCCTGGAGCTCGGCCCCACTGCGCTCCCGGTAAGAGTCTTGGTGGAGGTGAGCTGGCAGCAGGGAGGCTTCCCGCTGGTGGAGAATGCCAAGTGGGCCACCGCCCAGAGCGGCACGGTGGAGATGGGGACCATCACCCTGCCCAACCCCCAGAACGCCCAGCTCACCATCTCCGGCGGCTCGGCCCAGAACGCCGACGGTTCCCTCAAGGTGGAGAACCTGCCCGCTGAGGTGAGCGAGCTTTACGGCAAGACCTTTGACCCCGACCAGAACCCGGAGGCCTTCCCCGGCGAGTTTGCCGAGTCGGGCCTCATCCCCCTCAACTCCTCGGTCTTCATCTGGATGGAGGCGCTGGACGCCGACGGCAACCCGGTGACCGACCTCTCCCAGGCGGCCACCATCCGCTCCCTCATCCCCCCGAGCCAGTGGGCTGACCTGGAGGACATTGAGAGCGGCACCGACCGGATTGAGATCCCCATCTACACCTACAACGAGAGCACCGATCTTTGGGAGCAGATGGGCACCGGCTGGCTGGAGGACGGCCAGGGGACCATCCTGCCCGAGGACGCCCAGCCCACCATCCTGGACGGAACCTTCCCCGGCCAGCTCTACGCCGTCTTTGAGACCAACCACTTCTCCTGGATGAATGTGGACTACTCCTACATCGGCCCCTGGACCCTGTCGCGCATCAGCCGTGATTTCAGGAACAACGACTGCCTCTACAACGCCCTCCAGCTGGCCAAGAAGATCGCCCTCTCCGACAAGGGCAAGGCGGCCTACGCCAAGGTGAACAAGGAGGGGGCCGACATCGCCAGCGAGCTTGCCGACCGGATGGGCCCCGAGCTTAAGACCTTCAGCCCGGCCGATGACCAGTTGTATGGGGTCTACGAGGGCGACTCGGGCGGCAAGGAGGACGAGGTCTTTATCAACCAGAAGCTGTGGGACCTGTGCGGCGAGGGGGCCAGCGAGCACGACAAGAAGGTGGCCACCTGGATGATGACTCTCACCATCCTCCACGAGACCGCCCACTGGAAGGACGACGTGAAGAAGTTCCCCAAGGGGGCCGACGGCAAGGAGCCGGCTGTCCACGACACCGCCGGTGAGGAGGGCTGGCAGTTTGAGAAGGACCTCCTTGACGGCAAGGAACTCTTTGTAAACTACACCGACAAGAAGATCCACCTGGGAAGCGAGACCGGCCCGGAGCTTTCCGACGCCGACCTCAACAGCTGGCTCAACCCCGACACCTGGACCTCGTCCAGCGGGGGAGGTGGCGGAAGCGGATCCAGCCTCTTTGCCGGTGAACTCAGGAGCAGCTCCCAGGCCGAGCCCTCGCCCCTGGAGATCACCATCTCCCTTGACCAAAACAGCTACAACCCGGGCGACGACATCGTGGTCACCGTCCAGTACACCAACACCTCCAGCCAGCCCATCAAGGTGCTCAACTTCGTCCG
>JALSIF010000197.1 GCA_026981635.1 bacterium
AACAGGGAGACGGTGGCGAGGGGAATCCATAACTGGGTCAGGTTCATGGCAGTTCCTCTCTTTTCTCAGTGGCGGCGATCTCCTCCCGGGCGGTGGGACCAAAGAGGAAATGGGTGCGGAAAAGCTCCTCCACCAGCTTGGGGGTGAGCACCTCGGAGGTTGGCCCGTCGGCCACCACCCGGCCGCTCAGGGCGATGGTGCGGGGAATCCTGCCTGCCACACAGTTCAGGTCGTGGCTGGTGATCACCACCGTTCTTTCGGCGGAGAGACTGCACAGGTGGTCAAAGATCTGGTGCTGGTATCTGACGTCAACCTCGCTTGCCACCTCATCCAACAGCAGCAGTTTGGGGTCGCCCACCAAGGCCCGGGCAAGCAGAACCAGCTGCTGTTGCCCAGCGGAAAGCTCGCTGAAGCGGACTGGGGCAAGATCTTCAATACCCAGCAGCTCCATCGCCCGCCGGGCCTCAGCCAAGCGGGTCCGGCTGGAGGAGAAGACCGCGCCCATTCCCCGCAGACACCCCATGCTCACCACTTCCAGGCTGATTAGGGGGAAGTCGGAGTGAGTTTCGGTTTGCTGGGGGAGGTAGCCCACCAGACGGCGCGCCTTGGCGGGAGACTGGCCGAAGATGCTTACTTTTCCCTCTTCCCAGGGGACTAGCCCCAGCAGGGCCCTGAGCAGAGTGGTCTTGCCACTCCCCGAGGGACCGATTATGGCCACCAGCTCACCCTGCCCGACGGTGAAGCTAACCTGCTCAAGCACTCTGCGTCCGTTGAAGGAGACGCTAAGCCGGCTCACCTCTAGGGCTGGATCAGACATCCCCCTTAGATTACCTAGTTGGGAGTGGGAGACTGGTTAGCTGGCCGGGGCAGGGGGAAGTATTGCCGACTGGCAGTGAGGGCAACCGAGACCATCCCCACAGTGGCACCGGCTGCCCACATGTGGAGAACGACGATCTGATATTTGACCGCTTCAATGGGGATCACTCCGGAGATGAGCTGGCCGGTGAGTACTCCGGGTACCGCTACAACTCCCATGGTGAGGAGCCGGTTTATGGTGGGGAGGAGGGCGGTACGGATGGCGGTCCGCTTGAGGGAATAGAGGGCCTGGTGAGGAGTGGCGCCCAGGGCGAGGTAACCCAGCACCTCCTCTTGCCGATTCATCAGCTCTCCCCACATGCGGTCGTTGAAGAGGATTACTGCGGTCATGGTGTTGCCCAATACGATGCCGCTTAAAGGAATTGCGTACTGGGGTTCCCAGATGCGTTCCACCGGCACAACCAGCATCAGAGTGGGCACTACTACTAGTAGAAGGGAGGCCAGCAAGGCAGTGCTTATGGGCCAAAAGAGCTCGCTTCTGCCCTCGGCCGATTCGTAGTAGGCGTTGCCCACCGCCACAGCAAACATGATGAGCACCGCCACCCCAACCCAGAGGGGGGACTCTGAGCTGAACACAAACCCAAACCAGTAGCCCACTAGAGCTAGCTGGATGAAGGCCCGGGTGGCTGCGTAGACGGTGCGGCGAAAGATGCCCAAGCGAAAGATCAGCGAGGCCGCGGCGATGAGAAGAAGTAGCAGCGCCGAAACCCCGACCTCGACCCAAGTGAGGGGAAGGTAGGAGCCCATGGTCCGATTTTAAGGTCATGGTGAAGCTACTAGACTTTGGTTGTGGGCAAGCGAGTGCTAGTAGTCGGAAATGGAGGAAGAGAGTGTGCTCTGGCCAGCCAGCTTCTGGCTGATGAGTTATTGGAGCGAGTCTACATCACCCCACCTAATCTGGGAGTGGTGGACCTGGCCCAGCCAGGCCGCGCGGAGCGGATCGGATTTGGCACCGTAAAGCCGGACGACCACCAGGGAATCTTGGATCTGGTCAGAGAGGAGTCTGTAGATCTGGTGGTAATCGGCCCCGAGGCTCCCATTGTGGCCGGCCTCGGTGACAAGCTCAGGGAGGCCGGGGTGCTGGTGGTTGGTCCCTCCTCTCCAGCAGCCCAACTTGAAGGTTCTAAGGGATTTGCCAAGGCCTTCATGAAGCGCCACCAGATCCCCACCGCCGAATTCCGTGCCTTTGATGACTACTCTACTGCCCGCAGTTACCTGGAGGAGTGTCCCCTTCCGATCGCGGTTAAAGCCGATGGCCTGGCGGGAGGGAAGGGGGTGCTGGTGACCGGCGACCGGGAGGAGGCTCTGGGGTGGCTGTTGGAGCTCATGGTCAGGGGCCGCTTCGGTGAGGCAGGTGGCCGGGTGG